>NZ_NCWQ01000035.1:0-93597 GCF_002156885.1 Flavobacterium sp. AJR
TTCTGTAGAGACGCACCGCAGTGCGTCTAACATCACGTAATTAATCTATGAGGACCAATCTTTGCGTAGACGCACTGCGGTGCGTCTCTACAGACATGCTGTATGTTAAAACCTTTGTGCCTTAGTACCTCAGCACCTTTGTACCTTAACTCAACGCATCATGAAAAATAATCCCCAGCGTATGTCGTTCGCCAGAATGAATCTCACTAACACCATGTTTCATATTAACGCGGTAATAACCTTTAGAACCTTTTACGGGTCTGAAATTGGTGGTAAAAACTAGAATATCACCTTTTTTGGGTTTCAGAACTATGGCTTTCGATTGTGCTCTGGGAGTCTGTTGTGTTAATACAAATTCACCACCAGTAAAATCTTCATCGGGTTTGTTTAGAAAAAGTACAATCTGAATCGGAAAATAAACATCCCCATATAAATCCTGATGTAAGGTATTAAAACCGCTTTTGCCATATTTTAAAATTAAAACAGTCGCTTTTAATTGATTATTGGCGTGACATTGCTCTAATAGTTTTTCATGAGATTCAGGAAAAACCGTATTTATATTTAATGCTTTCATCCAGGCGTTTGCAATTGGAGCGAGTTTAGGATAAATAGCTGTTCGAATTGTTTGGATTAAATCTGGCAATGGATAATTAAAATATTTGTATTCGCCCAAACCAAAACGATAACGTTCCATAACGACCGTTTTTCGGTATAAATTAGGATTTGAATAGTCAAATTTTAAATCTTCACATTGATCGTTATTAAGCACATTCGGAATTATTGCAAATCCATTTTCGTGCATAGATTCGGTGATGCTTTCCCAATTAAGAGAAGTAATTTTTGATTGTATATTTTGCATGGTAATTTTAGATGTTATTGAATTTATCATAAAGAATCATTCACATACAGTATATCTGCATAGACGCACCGCAGTGCGTCTACGCAAAGATTGTCATATTTTTTGCCACAGATTAAAAGGATTAGAATGATTTATAAATCTGCCATATCTGCTAAATCTGCGTGAAAAAAATTATGTTTATATTTTACCGCAATTTTTATCCTGTAGAGACGCACCGCAGTGCGTCTACACAAAGATTGTCCTAATTTTTGCCACAGATTCAAGGATTAAAATGATTTGAAAAAATCTGCTACATCTGTTAAATCTGCGTGAAAAATATATCATGTGAATTATTTATGGGATTACGGTTTTTATTGTAGAGACGCACCGTAGTGCGTCTACGCAAAGATTATCGTCATAGATTGTAAATAGAAATACGGAACGTTAGACGCGCTGCGGTGCGTCTCTACATGTATATGTTGTGTAGTTTTAGATTATTGGATTTACCTGTACGCCTTCCCAGCCAATTATAGCAGTTTTTCGGGTATTTCCCCACATATATCCGCCAAAAGTTCCAGAAGCTTGAATCACACGATGACACGGAATAAGAAAAGCTACAGGATTACTGCCAATCGCAGTTCCTACTGCACGAGAAGCATTAGGTTTCTCTATTTGTTGTGCGATAGAACCGTAGGTGGAGAGTTGCCCCATTGGAATTTTTAGTAGCGTTTCCCAAACTTTTAATTGGAAATCAGTTCCTTTTAAATGCAGTTTTATTTCGGATAATTTACTCCAGTCATTCTGAAAAATAAATAGTGCATTTTGTTGTACCAAATCCAGTTTTCGGGAGAATGTTGCATTTGGGAATTTGTGTTGTAAATTTTCAAAACCAGTTTCTTCATTTTCGGCGAAAGCCATAAAACAAACTCCTTTACTGGTCGAAGCTACAATAATATTTCCAAACGGACTTTCGGCAAAACTGAAATTGATTTCCAGGTTTTTACCTCCGTTTTTATATTCGGCTGGCGTCATTCCTTCGATGTTTACAAATAAATCATGAAGGCGACTTGTACCCGAAAGACCAGTATCGAAAGCGGCATCAGATAAAGTTGCCTGATTGTTTTCTTTGAGGATTTTTTTGGCGTGTTCAACACTTATATATTGCAAGAATTTCTTCGGACTTGTTCCTGCCCATTCGGTAAATAAACGCTGAAAGTGAAACGGACTTAAATGCACTTTTTCGGCAACCTCATCTAAGTTGGGTTGCTCCTTAAAGTTAGCTTTGATATAATCTATTGCATCGGCAATGCGATTATAATTAATGTTTTCCTGTGTATTCATTTCGTTCAATTTTATAATACAAATATCAACAGGATTCTTCGGTCATAAAATCCGAAACTTGCTGTGTTTTTTTAACCGCAAAGAACGCGATGTTTTTTACTCGAAAACTCAAAAGGGCGTAAATTTATTTTCGCAATATTTTCATCCTGAGCGAAGTCGAAGGAGCATAAAGGACATCGCCAAAGATTGGCATAAATTTTAAAATTAAAACTTTCCGAGATTATAAAGTTCGCTATAAATCTTTTTCCATTTTGTAATTAATCAGTTCTACGCCTAATCTTATATTTCGTTGTTCGGCTTTTACAATAAAGCCTTTCTTTTCGAAGAATGGTTTTGCTGTTATACTTATGTCAGATGTTATGGTTTTTTGTCCCAAAGCGTTGGGATATTTTTTTGCTTCAAGTTCTAATTCGGTTAAGATTTTATCAGCGATTCCTTGTCGTTGATACTCTTTATGAATGTAAAAGAAGTCGATGTAATTTCCATCTTTTAAAGTTCCAAAACCAGTAATTTTATTTGCTATAATTGCTAATAAAACAAATTGTGTATTAATAACTTCAATCCAGCGTTCGGTATTATCAACTCCCGAAATCCAAACATCAATTTGGACTGGATTATAATCGTCTTTGCAAACATGTTTTATAGTTTCGACATACAATTCCTGTATTTCTTTTAAATCGGAAATAGTAGCTTTTCGGAAGTTCATTGTATTTGTAATTATATGATAAAGAAATTCAATTTATAGTAAAATGTACTTTGTTTTATTTTGATTTCCTTCAATTTTAAAAATCTTAAGTTCCACTCCTTTTTTTAAATCCCTACTTGCTGTAGCAGATGATATTTCTTTAAAAACATTCATATAATCTTTTCTTGTAAATTCACGAACTCCTAGCATCGAAAAGTAATCCAGGCGGTCTATATCTCTTATTGTTCTATTGTTGTAGTTCAATAAATTCTCCAACGATGTATTTATGACCCCAAGCATATACTCAATAAAGTGAGTTGATTTTCCAGTATTGTCGCTTGTTTCAAGTGATTTGTAATATTCTTTTTGAGTCTGGCTAATTAAAGTTTCAAAAGGCAAAAATTCAAAAACGGGATATTCATTCATTAAAATTAAGGTTTGCCATAATCTTCCCATTCTACCATTTCCATCTAAAAAAGGATGAATGAACTCCATTTCATAATGAAAAACACAACTTTTTATTAGAGTTAATTCATCTTTATCTTTTAAATAATCAAATAAATCATTCATTAAATGAGGAACATTGTCATGTGGCGGGGCAACATGTGTAACTTTTGAACCTTTTACTATTCCAACACCTTGTTTTCGATATTTTCCAAAATCAGGAATTAAACCTTTCATCAATGCAGAGTGTGCATCTAAAAAGCTTTTAGATGATGTTGATTTGTACTGATCTAATTTTTCATATACCTTAATGGCATTAAGAACTTCAAGGACATCTTTTTCAGGACCAAAGACACGTTTATTTTCTATTAAAGCTGTAATTTGTTCTTCTGTCAAAGTGTTTCCTTCAATTTGTAAAGAAGAATGAATTGTTTTTATTCTGTTTTGTTTTCTTAACTGAGGAGATTGCTTGTCTAAATTGACGGCGTTTAGTGCTCCAATTTTTTCAGAAATAGAACTGATAAGTTTTAATATAATTGGAGTAATGTCATATGGAGGCTTCATGATAGTATCATTTGATACTATCAAAAGTACTATTTTTTAATCTAATGTGTTGTAGTTTTAGAAAAAACATTGATAACAACAACACCTATTATAATTAATGCCAATCCTATTATTGCAGGTAAATCGGGAGTTTGTTTAAAAAATACGGCACCAATAATAGTAATTAATACAATCCCAACTCCAGACCAAATAGCATAGGCAACACCAACAGGAATTGTTCTTATAGCAAAGCTAAGGAAGTAAAATGCACCTGCATATCCTATAAAAGTTATTATACTTGGGATAAGTTGAGTAAACTGCTCTGATTTTTTTAATGCTGAAGTTGCAATGATTTCAAATATAATGGCAATTCCTAAAAATAAAAAGTTTTTCATAATTCACGTTTTTACAAAGTTAACCTTTGTGTTTTAGTGAAAAGAAGAATTTATTGAATATTGTTTTATTTCATTCAAATCTACTTTTTGGATGAGTTTTTCAGAAATTGGATCATAATAGCGATAGGGAATACTAGGTCCTAACCCACGAAAAGGACCATCCTTATGATTTAAAAAAGCCGAGTATCTTCCGCAGCACTCTAATGTGATGTAGCTAAAATTTAGGTCACAACTATTAACCTGAAGATTAATCCATTGTGGGACTTTACCATTTCGCCATAAATAATCAATTACAGTCGACTTTGTAGCAGGATTAATTGAGCTTGATTCATTGATTTTATCATCAGGATAAATTTCTTCATCGTTTTCTAGCTCATTTCCATCGTACGAACAATTAGTTTTAATTATGAATTTACAATCGTGTGGTAATTTGTTTATTACCATTTCTTGTGTAAAATCTATAAGTCCGTCAAGGGCTTTTTCTAAATTGATTTTAAAATCTTCTTTTGTCATAATTTATTTAAGATTCCCTTTACGTATAGAAACACTTATTAATTGATACCCATTTTCGGTTCTCAGGAAATCAAAATGATCCTGCGAGGAATTTTTTTTATCACGGTGATTAATAATAATACTCATCATTGGATATTTCCAGTCTTTGGATTCATTACAATTATTAAAGTACTGATTGTATTTGTCTGCTTCGTAGATAAATTGATTTAGGCCATTTGTCGTAACAAAGTAATCACAAGTAGGATTGCTAAGTTCTAGCAATTTATCTTTTATGAGTTTGTAGTTTTTATTAATGAACTTAGTTTTTGGTTCATTAATCCAGCCAACTGGTTCTTTCCAATAGAAAAATTCTTCATAGGAATGTTTTAGTAAATTCTCTTTGGATAAATCTGTGAGCAAACTGTTTTTTAGCCATAATTTAAACTCTTTATCATAATTTATAAATGAATAGTATTGTCCATCAACACCAAGGAAATTTTCTCTTATCGGGTCTAAGCTTGGTTCTTTTGATTTTTGTAAAGAATAAAAATTCAACTCATCATTATATACAAAGTTCTCGATAAGGATTTTGTTATTGGTATCAATAAGATAGTTATTTCCACCAGCCCAACTAAAATGATTGCAACCTCCACCATGATTATCATTTACTTTTTCGGCGCCTTTTAATGCTATAATCATTCCGTTTATAACTTTGGTTATGCTGCTATATTCGGCAGGAATTACAATTTCACCATGACCATTAAACACTCCCATTTTATCAGTTTTTGGGTCTCGAAATCTGATAAAACCTTCGTTTTCGCAATCAGGACCATTGTCGAATATATACAAACTATCTCGACCAATTATTTTTCCAGTCTTTGTTAAATAATAGTTTTTCCAACTTTCATTTTCTTCTTCGGAAACAACAATAATATCATCAAATTTATTGGCAATTGTCATTCCCATAAATTTAGGTTCGATTTTTATAATGCTGTTTTTATCTTTATATCCGGTATGCGTTGTGTCTTTGTCCCAGAAGGGAGTCCATGTATCATTATTTTGTGCAAATGACATACAGTTTATAAGGAGAAATATATAGATGAGGAAAATGCGTTTCATTGCTGTTTATCTATTTAAAATCGTATTCGTAATTTATTTCTTTTAAATCTTCTTCTAGTAATTCCCAATCTTCAATTTCGTCTACAATAGACAAAACCATTTCTTTGGTCAGGATTTTACCTTGGTAAATTTCGGTTACAGTTTTTAATGGAATTCCAGTTTCTTTATAAGATTCATCAAAATACTCGCTTGCCCAATCGATATATGTTTGCGGATTTCCATCAAAAATAGTTAGTAATTCTGCTGAGTTGTCATTATAATCTTCAATCGTTCCAACTTCCCAATTCTCGGTTTCGTTTGTCCACAAACAAAATGTTGTTCCAAAGGATGCAACAGGCTCCCCAAAAATAAAGTCATTATAAATCTCAGGAAGGTTTTTAGTCAGATCACTTTTCTCGTTATGCTGATATTCATGTGCAAAACCATTTATTACGCAATGATTTTCGAGAAAAAGAATATTCATTAAATCTCCAGATCCGTCTCTCATTTCGCAATACTCTTCACCTTCTCCCCATTTAGAGTTGTAGGAGTAATATCGATATTCCCATTCTTGACAAATAATAGCGTCCAGAACTGAAATTGCTTTGCAGATATTCTGGAGTGATTTTTTATTAGGTAATAATTTAAAGTCTTTTGTAGAAATCATGTTTGTTTATATTTTATCAGTTCCGAACTGTATTTCTTTGGCTTCGTCATAACAATCGGAGCATAATATTTTGAAATCGGCTAAATCTTCAAATGCTTCATTCCACTCTTCGCCGTTATCGAGTAACCATTGCTCGCATGATCCACACCAGGCAATTTGCGGAAGATCTTCTTCGGCTTCGGAATAAAAAAAGCCAACTTTTTCTTTTTTGTCTATTGCCATTGCAAGATGAATACAGGCAAAAGACATATCTTTTGAACCATGTAGTTCACATATAACTTTTTCAATCATATTTTTAATCGTAATTAATCTAATCGGGTTTATTTACATTATAGATAGTTGAGGTTTTAAAATATTCAAGCTCATTACGTTGATATGATTAACTAGTTCTTGATTTGATTTTAAAACATTTTCTTTATCCTAATAATGTTTTATAGCTAATATATAAATATAATCTAGGAGTTAGTTCCTGAATGTAAAAAGAAAGGTCTTAAATTAATTTGATGATTTTGTTTGCGTGAGGGATAGGAGGTAGCTACCAAAGTAGCCCTCCCGATAGCTATCGGGAAGCCGACAGCGTTAAAGAAAATACCCAATGAACGTAATGCTTATTGGGTATTTTTTTTAATGGTGGCACGCCCAAATTATAAATTTTAGATTTAAAAAAGAAACCCGATTTTTCTTAAGGATTTAGTGATAATCCGACACTAAAAAACAATCTTACTTTGTCGATATTATTTATCCAGGAAGTATCAAAATGGATTGGACCCAAAATGGATTGGTAGGAAATCGCGGCACCTCCAGATATTACAAGGCTAGGGTCGAAGCCATCATCCCATTTTCCTTTTGGACTAAATGCCTTATTAATGTATTTATCAAAAGATTCAAACCCAACAGTTGCAATATTAAAATGGGGAGTAAGATAGATTTTTCCCATAAGGTTTATTTGAGAAGCAATTTTTAAGCCCATATATTGTGAAACATTGAGTTCATCTTCATGTAGGCCAGGAAATGAAAAACGATTACTACCAGAACTTGGTATAATTCCTCCTAAGAAATATTTTGAAGCATAACCAAAATCGGAATATGAAATTTGATTGTCTTTAAGTTTATCCTCAAAAATAAAATAAGAATCAAACCCAATGATTCCTGTAATTTTCTTTCTTATAAGAGCTCTTTTTTCAAAGCTGAAACCAAATTTTGTATAACCATTGGTTGCACCAGATATGCTTGTTTGATCTGGATCGTTAAAAGAGGTGTAGACATCTGTTAACAATGAGCGGGTTACATTTGCTTTTATAATTGTTCCATTTTCGGCAAAGAAAACTTTATCCATATTATTGTAGGCATAATGCATGTTTAATTCTATACTGTTTAAGGAGTAATCGGTGATGTCGATTGAGTTAGGATTGTATTCTCTGTCGTATTTTGGTTTTAAATTGGCGTATTGATAGTGTAAACCATAGCCAAAATAACTTTTTAGTGAATTTATGTTTCTGTTAATCTCATTATTAAATTCAAAATAATTATAAAGTACATTATCTGAAGCTTTGCCATCAAAATAAATTTCTTGCCTTAAAAAAGCTCCATAAAGTTCAGATGACCACCACCAGTCTCTGTTTTTTCCGAAATTTTTCTGAAAATTGATTCTTGCTTTTGGCTGCTCTGCAATATCCACTGTTACAAGAAGACGAGATGCTCTGGCAAGAACATTTCTTGCAGTGTAATTAAAAATGATTCCAACGCCTCGGTAAGTATCGTAATGTACAGATGTGTTGAGTTGGTTTTTGGCGCGTTCATGTCCAAATAGAGTAACTCCTAGTTTATCGCCATCTTTGATGAAATAACTGTATGTAATTTCATCAAAGAGATTGGTACCCATGGCTCTGTTAATGCCTGCTATTAAATCTTTGGTGGTATATTTTGTATTTGTTTTAAGATTTGTTCTTCCTAATACCAAAGCAAGGTTTTCGGGACTAATTTTTTTGTAAACAATTGTGTCAAGAACAAATTCTGGAGGCATGTTTGGTAATTCGTGAATTCGTTGTGTGTATCCTTTTAATTTTTCGGATAATGCAATTAAAGCCGGAAGGTTTTCTGCTGTTGCGATTTTACCATCTTTGTAGATTTCATCACTATCTGCAAAATCTGCGGTAGAAAAACGTAAGTTCGGCAAATGATCGACTAAGATCGTACAGAGTTTTCGGTTTGCTGGATTCTTAATATTACTCGGGAACATACTGGTTTGTGTCAATATAGTCACAAGATTATTCAGTTTGTCTATTGGCTCCAATCCGCCACCTACATCACTACCAATAATAATATCGGCGCCCATTTGTTTGGCAACATCTGTAGGGAAATTATTCATTACACCACCATCAACTAATACTGTTTTTTCATATGCCATGGGTTTAAAAATAGCAGGCAGAGACATACTGGCTCTCATGGCATAAGCAAGATTACCTTTGCTTAGAATAACTTCTTTTCCTTCGGATAAATCGGTAGCCATGGCTCTAAACGGTATTGGCAGACTGTCAAAATCTTTAACATTATATACAGGATAGGTCAATTCAGCAAGGTATTCTCTTAAATTTTGATCATTTAACAGAGAGCCAACGCTGTTTAGTTTTTTATCTTTAATTCCTATTCCAACTAAATAGCGCTGAAATTCTCTTTTTTCCTCTACACTTACAGATCTTAACGACTGGCCTCCGCCAAGTAATTTATCCCAATTAATGTTTTTGGTTAATTTTTCGATACTATCGCCAGAATATCCCATGGCGTATAAGCCTCCTATAACGCTTCCCATACTATTTCCTACAATAAGATCGGGAACGATGTGTAGAGAATCTAGTTTTTGTAAAAGCGGAATATGTGCAATTCCTTTTGCTCCGCCACCACTTAAGACTAAAACGACTTTAGGTTTCTTTTCCTGAGAAAAAATAATTTGCGGGAGAATAAGTAAAAATAAGAAGATGATTAAAAAAGTTGTTTTTTTCAAGTTTGTACTATTTAAGTATTTGAGAAATAGATTCTTATTTTAATTATTAAAAGTAAGTAGATATTTATAAACGTGCAATTTTTTGAGTGAAATGTTTTTTATGCCTGGTTGGGTGAGATTTTGATAAATTGTAGAGATAAATTATTGTAACTTAAAATATTGAAAGTGAGAATTACCGCATATCATCTCAGAAACTCCATTTTCTGTTTCAAAACCGATAAAATAAGCATTTAAAATCCCTGAATTTTCATCAATAGAATATCGCCAAACTTCTTTATTTTTATACACAAATTCTGTAAAGTTAGAATCATAGTAGATGTAAGTTGCAATTTCTGCTTTTTTACAAAAAATCACTGGCTCAGTTTTTATGAAACACCATTCTTTCGATTTTTTGTAAAGCTCAAAAAATAATATTTCATTGGAATTAATTGTTAACATTTCTCCAATCAAACCATTTTCATCGGGCATAACCCAATTTGAATCGGTGCTAATTTTTTTCCAATTTCCAGATATGTTTTTCAACAAATTTTCTCTGACGATTGATTTTAAAGAATCATATTTTTTATATGCAATTTGTCCTAGTTCGTTGTCGGGAATAATATGATGGGCAAAAAAAAATAATTGGATTGCTTTTTCATTTTGCCCTTTTTGTAAAAAAGATTCTCCTAAATCAAATCTGTCTTTTTGAAATTCATATTTAGAATTGCCTTGGGCGGTTAATTCAATAGACACAATTAAAAAAATAATGATAAAAATATAATTTTTCATGTTTTTTAGATTGTTACAATAATACAAAAACCCTCACATTTCTGCAAGGGTTCTAATATTCAGTTAATTTTAAAAATCTATCCCGAAGCTTCGGGACTACAATCTTAAATCTAAAATTATTTAGTATCTGTAGTATTCTGGTTTGAAAGGACCTTCAACTGGAACACCAATATAAGCAGCTTGATCGTCACGTAAAGTTTCCAATTCAACTCCTAATTTAGCAAGGTGCAAAGCAGCAACTTTTTCATCTAAATGTTTTGGTAACATGTAAACGTCATTGTTGTAAGCAGCACTGTTTTTCCATAATTCGATTTGTGCCAAAGTTTGGTTTGTAAATGAGTTACTCATTACAAAACTTGGGTGACCTGTAGCGCAACCAAGGTTTACTAAACGACCTTCAGCAAGAATGATGATATCTTTTCCAGCGATAGTATATTTGTCAACCTGAGGTTTGATTTCGATTTTAGATGCACCGTGGTTTTTGTTCAACCAAGCCATATCAATTTCGTTATCAAAGTGTCCGATGTTACAAACAACAGTTTTGTCTTTCATTTGCTCGAAGTGCTCTCCAAGAACGATATCTTTATTTCCAGTAGTTGTAATGATGATATCAGCATTAGCAATTACAGAGTTTAATTTTTTAACTTCATAACCGTCCATTGCTGCTTGTAAAGCACAAATTGGGTCAATTTCAGTAACTGTTACAATAGATCCTGCACCTCTAAAAGAAGCAGCAGTTCCTTTTCCAACATCACCGTATCCACAAACGATAACTCTTTTTCCAGCTAACATTAAGTCAGTTGCACGACGTACAGCATCTACAGCAGATTCTTTACAACCGTATTTGTTATCAAATTTAGATTTAGTAACAGAGTCATTTACGTTAATTGCAGGCATTGGCAAAGTTCCAGCTTTTACTCTTTCGTAAAGTCTGTGTACACCAGTTGTAGTTTCTTCAGACAAACCTTTAATTCCAGCAACCAATTCAGGGTAACGGTCAATAACCATATTAGTTAAATCTCCACCGTCATCAAGAATCATGTTCAATGGTTTTCTGTCTTCACCAAAGAATAAAGTTTGCTCGATACACCAGTCAAAATCCTCTTCGTTAAGACCTTTCCAAGCATAAACCTGAATTCCAGCAGCAGCAATAGCAGCAGCAGCCTGATCTTGAGTAGAGAAAATGTTACAAGAACTCCAAGTAACTTCAGCACCAAGAGCAATTAAAGTTTCGATTAAAACGGCAGTCTGGATAGTCATGTGTAAACATCCTGCAATACGAGAACCTGCAAGAGGTTGTTCGTCTTTATATTCAGCACGAAGCGCCATTAAACCTGGCATTTCAGCTTCAGCTAGTTCAATTTCTTTTCTTCCCCAAGCCGCTAGAGAGATATCTTTTACTTTGAAAGCCACAAAAGGCATAGTTGTAGTACTCATTTATAGTATATTTGTAATTGTAAATTTTTTTGCAAATTTACGGAATAACTTTATAATTTAACTAATTTCTAAAAGATTTGTGAAATGTTTAATCACTTAATCTTTTGAACATTAGATAAATAATATAATTGTCATATTGAGCATAGTCAAAATATGAAGCTATTTCCTGCTGTCCACTATATCTATTGCGGCGAACACCGCCACAATAGGATGCCGTTACCATCAGGGCTAGAAACGTAAGAGATTACAAGTGTATATGAACTTCTATTTCTTAATATAGCAAAAGAGAAAATTATAAATATTTGGCTTCAGAATATTTTCGACAGGAGCAAAATTTATAATTCATAATTTATAATTCACAATTAAAACAAATGCCTTTACATCAAACAATACAGTTTAACCCAACAACACAAATTTTAATTTGGAAGATAACCGAGTCTTTCGAAGAGTTGCTTGATAAAGTAGTTTTAAAAGAAAAAACACAACTTCGTTTAAACGGAATGAAATCCGATTTGCATAAACGAGGATTCTTAAGTGTACGTATGCTTTTGCAAGAAGCAGGTTTTACCGATCTGGATTTGCATTATGACCAATTCGGAAAACCGTATTTAAGTTGCCACAATCATATATCAATTACACATTCGCATAATTTTTCGGCAATAATTATTAGCGAAGAAACCGTAGGAATCGATATCGAACTCCAACGCGAAAAAATTCTAAGAATTGCTGATAAATTTGTCGATAGAGAATTCGATTATTTAAACTCCGATGCATTAGAAGAATACATAAAAAAACTTACCGTAATTTGGGGAGCAAAAGAAGCCATCTTCAAAATCCGAAACGAAAAAGGAATCAGTTTTAAAGACCATATTCGTGTAAATTCTTTCTCTCTGGAGGAAAACAAAACATTGGCAAGCCTACATTTTGATGATTTGGTAAAAGACTTTGTAGTGTACTATGAAGAAATAGAAAACTTTACTTTAGTCTACGCGCTGGAGAAGTAGTTTTTAGTTTTTTAGTAATTAGTATTCAGTCGCAGTTTTCAGTTTCAGTGAAAAAAGTCTCGGTTTTCAGTTGCAGTATTCAGTAAAATCTGCTGAAATTAGCCAAATCTGCGTGGTAAAAAATAGTCGCAGTATTTAGTTTCAGTAATCAGATGCGCACCTTTAATAATTCTTCGTGTTTCCTTTGCGAAACTTTGTGTAATTATTCGCGTAATATTATCTAAGCTTTCGAGCGGTTTTCAAACATATTCAAATAAAGAAACGTACTCATTTTTCGAGCTCTTCGTTTAAGAGTATCTACATTTTCTCCTTCAAAAAGTTCTTCCAGCGTTTCAAACCACACATTTAGCCAGATTCCAAACTCATGCGATGAAATCTGATTGTTAAAATGATCATCAACTTTATTGTGTGCTTCAATAGGATTGCCTTTGTATTTTTTGACAGCGAATAAATTGGTTTCCCAAAAATCGGTTAGTTTCTCCAGGTGTTCCTCCCAATCTTTAATCATATCATTAAAATAAAAGCCAATCTCAGTATTGGCTCTTATTTTTGTATAGAAAGTGTTTACCAGAAGCGATATATCTTCTCTGTTTTCTATTTGTTTTTTCATAACTAAATGTTATTTATAATAATAAACAAGATACTAAAAAAGACGCTTGTTATAATTAGGTTAAAAACCGTTTTATGGCTCATTTGTGCCAGGATAGAAGTATTAGCAATGATATTAGCAAAAACAATTATAGCAAGCTGAATCATTTGTGTTACCGATGTTCCATTAGCCAGAACAAACATTGCTGCAGCAGCACCAAGACAGCTTTGTCCTATAATAGCCATAGTTGCAGAGCCAATGTAACTTTTATTAAAATTTTCGAATGTTGAGTTATAAAGTGTCATGATATATAATTTTAGAGTAACAAAGTTACAGCCTACATATATCTCACATTTATGACTCAAATCATAAAGCAAAAACTATCGGTACACTTTCCGGTTTATGATTTTTAATTCGCCTTTCTTCTCTAAGGATTTTATAGCACGTATAACAGTCTCAACTCGAAGCCCAGATAAATCACCAATTTGTTGCCTGGTAAAATTGATGAGGTAACCGTTTACATCTTTCTTGAAATTAAAATTTGCAATAGCATAGTCAATCAATCTCAACACACGATGTTCAGGTTCATGAGTAGATATTTCGGCAGCCATTACAGATTTGTAATACAACCGTTGTGCTAAGTTTTCGATAATCTTAATGCTTATAGCAGGGTTTTCGTTTAATAGCCTCATGAAACTTTCCTTAGGAACACAAAGTATTTCGGCATCTTCTACAACAACAGCACTAGCGGGATACTTTTGATTTAAGAATAAAGGAGGTTCTCCAAATGATTGACCTTTATAGAAAATTCCCTGAATAAATTCCCGACCATCATCATTATAATTATTCATTTTTACTTCGCCCGAAAGAATCTGATAATAGTACGCAGGCAACTTACCTTCTTTAAAAACAACAGTTGTTTTTGTGAATTTTTTCTGTATTGCGTCGTATTTTTCTAGTAATTCAATAGCAATCATAGGTTTGTTTCTTTCGTTAGTTAAAGCGAATACACAAATATAATTGATTCGAAATAGTTCTCTTGCATAAAAAAACTTTTACTTTTACGCTCGCTATGGGACAAAAATTACAAAACATATATAAAGAAATACGTTTGGCCAAAGTTGAGAATCGAAAATTACTTGCGATTCTTTTGGATCCAGATAAAATTACTTGGCAAAACCTTGATAGCTTATTGCAAAAAATTAATCAATCGCCAGCAACACATATTTTTGTAGGAGGTAGTTTGGTCGAAAGTACTGTTTTGGAAGATTTAGTTTTTCAGTTAAAATTAAAAACTAATTTACCAGTTATGATTTTTCCTGGAGACCCATCGCAAATTTCACCACAAGCAGATGCAATTTTGTTTTTATCATTGTTGTCGGGTAGAAACCCAGATTATTTAATCGAATATCAGGTTCAGGCAGCGCCAATCTTAAAAAAAATGAATCTGGAGATTATTTCAACAGGATATATTTTAATTGAAAGCGGCAATGAAACTGCGGTTGCACGAGTAAGCAAAACAAAACCATTAGATAGAACAAATCTTGATTTGGCATTAGCAACAGCTCTGGCAGGCGAAATGTTAGGGAATAAATTAATTTACTTAGAAGCAGGAAGTGGGGCAAAGCAAGCTGTTCCGTTAGAAATGATTCAGCTGATTTCTCAAAATGTAAACATACCAGTAATTGTTGGTGGTGGAATTGTAGCTTTGTCACAAATTCAGAAAGTGTATGAAATGGGAGCAGACCTTGTAGTTATAGGTACAGCTTTTGAAAACGACATTCATTTTTTTGAATCGTAAACCTTTTTATGTAATAAAAACAAACAAGCTCAATGATTGATTTTTTTCTTAATGCGTATAAAAATGTTCCGCTCTGGCATATTGGCTTGGAATTTCTTGTTTTTGTTTTTGGAATCTTAAGCGTTTGGTTTGCCAAAAAAGAAAATATTTGGGTATATCCTACAGGATTAATTGCTACTGTGATATCTGTTTATTTGCTTTATGTAGCAGGTTATTTAGGCGATATGATGATTAATGGATACTTCTCGATTATGAGTATTTACGGTTGGTACAACTGGGCAAAAGGAACAAATCAAGAAGATACCTTGCCAATTACACGTACAAATATTAAGGAAAAATTAACAGGTATTATCTTGTTTTTTATTACAATTGTTGTAGTTTTCGGCATTTATAAATTTTTCGATTATGAGTTACATAAAGATAATTATATTGATATTCTTGCCTCAGGCATATTCTTTACAGGAATGTGGTATATGGCAAAGAAAAAGATAGAAAATTGGACTCTCTGGATTATCGGTGATATTATTGTAGTGCCTTTATATGCTTATCGTGGGTTAGGAATGTTATCATTCCAATATTTAATTTTTACAATTTTGGCTATTTCAGCTTATTTAGAATGGAAGAAAATCTTAAACAACAGGATACAAGAATATTAAAATTTGCTTTATTTGGTCCTGAAAGTACTGGTAAAACAACTTTAGCAAAGCAACTTGCCTCGTATTATGAAACGGAGTGGGTTCCTGAGTTTGCACGTGATTATCTTCAGGAAAGATGGGAAGAAAATCAGCATATTTGTATTGAAGAAGATATGATGCCAATTGCTTACGGGCAAACAAAATTAGAAAACGAAAAATTAGCTTTAGCAAATAAATATTTATTTTGTGATACCAATCTTATGGTAACCAAGGTATTCTCAGAGATGTACTATGGTTTTTGTAATCCGTTATTAAATGAAGCTGCGCTTGAACACGAATACGATTTGTTTTTTCTTACCGATATAGATGTTCCTTGGGAAAAGGATGATATTCGGGACAGCCCAAAAGAAAGAGAATCTGTTTTCTCGATCTTTAAAGAAACAGTAATCAAGACCCAAAAACCGTATATAACCTTATCAGGAAATAAAAAGTCACGCTTAGCCAAAGCAATAGAAATAATTAATGATTTGACGATTGCTAAAGAATTAGGTTTTTCTTCGGCCGATTTTGTACAGATTTATGAGCACGGAATTCCTATTGAAAAAATTAAAAATCAATTAACGATTTTTAAAAACGGAATAAACAAAAGTAACTTAATAAGTCCAGCTACAGTTTTAAACGGAATTTTGAATTTATCAGAAGCCGATTTTGAGATAAAAGCGGCTACGTTTGATGCTAATAAATCGAATTTAAAATTAAAAAAATTCGTTCCAGCTTCTGGAGCTGCAAGCAGAATGTTTAAATTCTTGAGTGCATTCCTAAATGATTTTAATATCGAAAAGGAAAGCATTAATGCATACATCAACAGAAAAAAAGAAAGTCAATTATCTCTTTTTATTATAGGGATAGATAAGTTTCCTTTTTTTGAAACTGTGGATAAAAAATTAAGAGAAGTATATCCTGATTTTGATTCTTTAAATAAAGACTATAAAAATTATTATTTTATAAAAATCTTATTGGCTTCAGATTATTTTGATTTTGCAAATAAACCAAAAGCGGTCTTACCTTTTCATCAATATAAAACTCATATTGCAAATCCTATCGAGGAACACTTGCATGAATGCGCTTATTATGCCAGTTCAAATTCTGTTTCTAATTTGCATTTTACAGTTTCAGAAATTCATCAGAGTCAATTTGAAGCGTGTGTTGCTGCTGTTAAAACAAAAATTGAGAAAGAGTCAGGGACAAAAATTGGGATCAGCTATTCTTATCAAAATAAAAGTACCGATTCAATTACAGTTGATTTAGAAAATCAACCAGTAAGAACGGATGACGGACAATTGGTTTTTAGACCAGGCGGACATGGAGCTTTAATCGAAAATTTAAATAATCTGGATGCTGATGTTATTTTTATCAAGAACATCGATAATGTAATCCAGAATCATATAGAGAAAATTGCTTTGTATAAAAAAGCATTAGCAGGTATTTTAATAGAATTGCAAAATAAAGTTTTTGGTTACCTAAATGATATTGAAAATCAACAAATAACTGAAGGAAAAATCGCTGAGGTAGTTTTGTTTTTAAAACAAAATCTAAACATAGAAGTAGCTATTGAAAAACTCACTTTTGAAAATGAAATAAATCGAATAAAAGAAGTTTTGGATAGGCCAATTCGCGTATGCGGAATGGTGAAGAATGAAGGAGAACCAGGAGGAGGGCCATTTTGGGTTCAGGACGAAGAGGGAGTAATTTCGCTTCAGATTGTAGAAGCTTCTCAGGTAGATTTAGCAGACAAAAACCAAGCAGCTATTTTAGCAAATGCAACTCATTTTAATCCGGTTGATTTAGTTTGTGGGATTAAAAATTATAAAAACGAAAAGTTTGATTTAACAAAATTTATAAATCATAACGCAGGTTTTATAGTCGAAAAAAGCGCAGGCAAAGATACTGTAAAAGGATATGAATTACCAGGATTATGGAATGGTGCAATGGCAAAATGGTTAACCGTTTTTGTTGCAGTACCAATAATTACTTTTAATCCTGTAAAAACGGTAAACGATTTATTAAAACCAGCACATCAGCCACAATAATGGAGATAGAAAAGATTGTTACAGAACTAACTTATAAAGCTGTTCGTAGTAGTGGCGCTGGCGGACAGAATGTAAACAAAGTATCCTCGAAGGTTGTTTTGAGCTTTGATTTGCGAAATTCGCAAGCTTTATCCGAAGAAGAGAAAATACTTTTGGAAATAAAATTAGCAACAAGATTAACATTAGATACAATTTTAATCTTGAATTGTGATGAGGATAGAAGTCAGCTAAAAAATAAAAGTATCGTAACAAAACGATTTTTGGAATTGATTAAAAACGCTTTAATAATCCAGAAACCTCGAAAAGCAACTAAGATTCCAAAATCAGTAATTCGTAAACGTATCAAGGATAAAAAGAACGTTTCGGAGATTAAGCAATCTCGAAAGAAACCAAATTTAGAATAAAATCCCAAAAATTAAATTCCAAATTCTAATAAAGATGATAGTAAAAACGAGTTTTTGGAATTTGGAATTTAATTTTTGGAATTTGTTTTTTAACACTACATTTGCACTGTCTCAAAGGGGTGCTCTAAATAACGAGCTGAGATCATACCCAAAGAACCTGAGCGAGTAATGTCGCTAAGGGAATAAACGACAATTTTAGCGTGCACACTATCTTTTGTCGTGAAACATTTATTAATTTAACAAAAAGAATAATTCCCCCTTTTATTCGTAATTTTTTTACGGATGAAAACTATTATTAAAGGTGCTTTTATAGGCACGAAGGTTCAAAGGCACAAAGGTTCGAAGTTGAGCCGAAAATTTATTTCCTTTCTTCTATTCTCTTTTTTCTATTCTCTTTCTTCTTTTGCGCAAGTACAAGATACTACCAAAGTAAATCAATTAGATAATGTGTTGGTTTCGGCAGTACGTGTTACTACGAAAACCCCTGTAAGTTTTAGTAATTTAACTAAAAAAGACATTAAATTCAGAAATTTAGGTCAGGATATTCCTGTTCTTATGAATTATATGCCATCGGTTGTTACGACTTCAGATGCTGGAAACGGAGTAGGTTATTCAGGAATTCGTGTTAGAGGAAGCGATGCTACGAGAGTAAATGTTACCATAAACGGAATTCCGTATAATGATGCCGAGAGCCAAGGAACATTTTGGGTAAATATGCCTGATTTTGCTTCATCAGTAGAGAGTTTACAACTACAAAGAGGTGTTGGTACCTCAACAAACGGTTCGAGCGCTTTTGGAGCAAGTTTAAACTTATTGACAGATAATTATGCTACAAAAGCTACAGGAGAAATTGCTACTTCATTTGGTTCATTCAATACATTAAAAAACACAGTTAAGTTTAGTACTGGTTTATTAAATGACCATTTTGAAATTGCAGGACGTTTATCGACCATAAAATCAGATGGATATATAGATAGAGCAAGCACAGATTTAAAATCCTATTTCTTGCAAGGAGCGTATGTGGGTAAAACAACCTTAATTAAAGCTTTGGTTTTTGGAGGAACCGAAAAAACGTATCAAGCCTGGAACGGAATCGATGCAGAAACTCTAAATACTGACAGAACCTACAACTCTGCAGGAAAGTTTAAAGATGCATTAGGGAATACTCGTTTTTATGATAATGAAACCGATAATTATAATCAAAACCATTATCAGTTACATTGGAGTGAATTTGTGTCCGAAAAATGGAGTACAAACCTTGCTGCACATTATACAAAAGGAAAAGGATATTATGAAAATTATAAATATAATGAACCAGTTGAAGGTTACGGTGGGATTGAGCCTACTAAGATGGTGTATAATGATTTAGGAGAATTAGTTCCGGGAACAGATTTAATTCGCCAGAAATGGTTGGATAACGATTTTTATGGAACTACTTTTTCTGCAAAATATGTTACAGATAAGTTAGATGTAATTTTAGGGGGAGGCTGGAATAGATATGAAGGTGATCATTTTGGTAAAGTAATTTGGGCGAGAAATGCTGCTCTAACAGAACTTGGAGATCATTATTATGATGACCATTCGGTTAAATCAGACGGGAATATTTTTGCGAAAGCAAATTATCAATTAACCGATAAATTTAGTTTTTATGGTGATTTGCAATATAGAAGTGTTCAGTATAAAGCCAATAGTAAACAAACTGGTTTAGTCAATGATAATTTTAATTTCTTTAATCCAAAAGCAGGATTGAATTACGAAATTAACTTAAAAAACACTTTGTATTTCTCTTATGCAAGAGCCAATCGTGAGCCAAATAGAACAGATTATGAAGGAGGAAATGTAAAGCCAGAGAAATTAAACGACTTTGAATTAGGATGGAGATATAATTCAGAGAAAGTACAATTAACTTCAAATGTATATTATATGGGGTACAAAGATCAATTGATTTTAACAGGAAGGTTAGATGATGTTGGTGCTCCAATCCGTGCAAATACCGAAAAAAGTTACCGTTTAGGTTTAGAGGTTGATGCTACGATTGCCTTGTCGGAGAAGTTTATAATAAGACCTAATTTTACATTAAGTAGTAATAAAAATGTTGATTTGGCAGTAGATGGAGAGTATTATGGTACTACAAGTATTGCCTATTCTCCAGAGGTAATAGTAGGGAACATTATTGTGTATAAACCAATAGAAGGATTATATGTTTCGCTATTGCAAAAGTACGTAGGAGAACAATTCATGAATAATATAGAATTGCCAGCTGCGAAACTAGCTGATTATTTTACAAACGATTTGAATATTGCTTACGAGATAAAACCAAAATCTATTTTTAAATCAATTACAATTACTGGTTTAGTAAATAATATTCTGGATAAAAAATATGTTTCAAACGGAGCTATGTGGGATATCTATCCGTCTTATTATCCGCAGGCAGGAATTAATTTCCTAGCTGGATTAACCCTTAAGTTTTAAATCTATTTAGTTTTATATTAAAAAAGCCTGAAAATTTTAATTTTTCAGGCTTTTCTTTTTTAGTTATAAATACGTAATGTACTTCCAGCTATATCTACACGATATTGTTTAAAATCTAGATTTCTTCATAGGATTGTTTAGCTTTTGATAAAAATATTTGTGTTTTTTAATATTTATATTGTTAATATAATCTTAAAATGTAAGAATAATATTTATTTATTGATATGTTTACGATGGTTAACCAATAACACTATTAATAAAATTAAAAAAGTAAATTATGAAAAAATTAATATTTTCTGCTTTATTAGCGGTAGCATTTAGTGGGCCAGCAATGGCAAATACAGTAGAGTCTGATGTGGCTTCGACTTTTTTTGTAAGTAATTGTGGAGGTGTATATCATCGTACATATATAGAATTTTGTGACATAGGCCTTGAAGATGACGCTTCTGGTGAAGCTTGGGCAGCTTATAAAGAATGTCTTGGATAAATAAAGTTTATTGTTATTAATAATCCGTTTAGATGTTTAGTTTAAACGGATTAAAACTAAATTATATGAAATATAAATATATCCTTTTTTCCTTTTTTTCGATTGGATTAACTGCTCAAAATCTAGCTAAAGTAAATTATATAGTTATGCCAACTAATGGTTCTATAGAAAAAAATGAAACTATAATGAAAATGAGTGTATCATTCAATGGTGTTGATGAAGCATTAAAAAAATTAGAGTATGAGTTGTTGGTAAGTAATAATAGATCTTATTTTCATTTAATCTCAAGTCTTGATTTTAATGAAAGAGCTACAAGATTAGCAAGATCGCTTGCTGGGCGTAAAGAATATTATAGAGATAATAATAAAAATGAACTAATAGAGGTTGTTGATTTTTGGGGGGAATCTTTTAATGTTTTGGCGGATGTAAATAAAGAATGGGAACTTGTAAATGAAACAAAATTAATTAATGGCTATAAATGCTATAAAGCCATTACTGAAAGAAAGATTTGGCTAAAAAAAACAGATAATTTCGCGAAAGTAATAGCTTGGTATTGTCCTAGTATTCCGATGAATTATGGACCAAAAGGATTTGGTGGATTACCAGGATTAATATTGGAATTACAAGATGATAAAATAATTTATTTAGCTTCAAAAATAGAGATTGATGAGAAGTTGAAAATTAATATAGGTGAAATAAAAGGTAAAGTAATTACTGAAAATGACTATTATAAGATAGTAGAGAAAACGAACGAAAATAATATGAATGCGATATCAAAATAATAATTTATAGATTCAAGTCAGGATAATTTATAGATTTTCATTTCATAAGTAACCTATTGTTTACATGATAGAATGAATATAATAACTAAATCATATGAAATATAAATATATTCTTTTTTTCTTTTTTTCGATTGTAATAAATGCACAAAATAGTGCCAGAGTAAATTATATAGTTGTGCCCACTGGAGGATCTTTAGAAAAAAATGAAGTTATAGCAAAAGGTAAATTACGTGTGGATGGGATTGATGAAGAACTTAAAAAATTGGAATATGAGTTGTTGATAAAGAATAATAAGTCTTTTTTTTCTCTCATTTCTGTATTAGATATAAATGAGAGAATAACGAGAATGGCTAAGATATTCGCTGGACGATATGATTATTATAGAGATAATAATAAAAAGACAATTTTGAAAATTATTGATTTTTCTGGAGAAATGTTTAATGTTTTATCTGATGTTAATAATAATTGGAAGCTTACAAATGAAACAAAAACAATAAATGGTTATTTATGTTATAAAGCTTTGATAGAAAAGAAAATTACTTTAAAAAAAACAGACAACATGGCACAAGTAATAGCTTGGTATTGTCCAGCTATACCATTAAGTTATGGACCGAAAGAATTTGGAGGATTACCAGGGTTAATATTAGAATTGCAAGATGATAAAATAATTTACTTAGTTTCAAAAATAGATTTATATTCAAAAATAGATATTAAGATTAAAGAAGTAAAAGGAAAAACAATTACAGAAGATGATTTTAACAAAATAGTAGAACAGACTCATCAGAATAATATGAATGCAATATCAAAATAACATCTTTAAATGGTTCGTTGTATACTATTTTTTCTTTTCTCAACTTTTTCTTTTTCTCAAACAAAAAGCTTTGTAGGGGTCATTTCGGATGATTCTAATAAGCCGTTAGAGTCCGCTAATGTAATTGCTAAGCCATTACAAGAAAAAGCTGATTTAAAATTTGCTATTGCGGATAATAGGGGGCGTTACAAATTAGAACTTGATAAGCAAGTTAAGTATGAGATTATAGTTTCTTATATTGGGTTTGTAGAGGATGTCTTTATATTAGAAGCTGAATCAGATAAAATGGCTCATGATTTTAAATTAAAACCTACAGGTGAAAAACTTAAAGAAATTGTAATAAAACATGATTTTAAACCAATTATAGTTAAAAAAGACACCCTTATTTTTGATGTAAAAAGCTTCTCGAATGGTAATGAGCGTAAGATGAAAGAAATTTTAGAAAAATTACCTGGAGTAGAAGTAGATAAAAATGGAACTGTAACGGTACAAGGGAAAAAAGTAACTAAAATGTTGGTGGAAGGAAAATCCTTTTTTGGTGGTGGATCGAAATTAGCGGTAGAAAATATTCCAGCAAATGCACTCGATAAAATTGAAGTAATTGATAATTTTAATGAGGTAGGGTTTATGAAGCAAGTCTCAGATAACGATGATTTGGCGATAAATGTAAAATTAAAAGAGGATAAGAAAAAATTTGTTTTTGGAGACATAGAAGCAGGAGCAGAAGTAGGCGCTGATGAAAATGGGTTTTATTTAGTACATGCAGCCTTATTTTATTATAGTCCTAAGGCTAATTTTGGTTTTATAACTGACCTTAATAATATAGGGAAAAGCAGTTTTACTTTTGATGACTTATTAAGATTTAGAGGAGGTGTAAGTAGTTTTCTTTCTGGAAGAAAATCGTTGACTAATTTGTATTCTTTCGCTAATGATAATAGTGATATGGAAAAGAATAAGTCACAATTTGGAGCTTTAAATTTTAGTTTTGATACTTCGCCTGAACTATCGGTTTCAGGGTTCGCTATATTTTCTAACGTATTGACGAAATCTAGAATAGACAATAAAAATGAATATCTAAATAATAGTACTATTGATTATGAATACAAACTTCGAAATGCTGATAATAAATCAGTACTAGGAATTGGAAATGTAAAATTAGATTATTCACCTAGTAATAAAGAAAAATGGTATTATAATAGCCAATATCAGTCTAGTACAAATGATTTGTCTAGTGTTTTAACCTCCATAACAAATACAGATTCAAGTCTTTTTGAGACAATTAGTAAAGCAGATAATGTATCGGTAAAGCAATATATCGAATGGCATAAAAATTATGATTTATATCATACTACTACTTTTGTGATTAATCAAGCGTATGATAAACTTACACCGAAAAATTATTGGTCTACTAACCAACCTTTTTTGACAGGGTTGATTCCATTAATTAAAGATGAAATGTATAATGTGCAGCAGATTAATGAAATAAAAAATAATACTATTGATGCATTATTTAAGCATTATTGGGTTATTAATAATTTTAATCATCTATATGCTAATGTTGGTAATAATTTTGGAACATCTAAATTTGATACTTCAGAGAAACAATTTCTAACAGATGGTACTATTAATGACTTTGTGAATGCAGGTTTTGGTAATAATGTAAAATATCAATTAAATGATACTTATGTTGGTTTAGAATATAAATTTAAGATAGGTAAGTGGACAAATAAACCGGGTGTTTATTTGCACTGGTATCAGATGAAGACTAAACAAAATGATGAAAATATTTCATTGGGAAGAACGTTTTTTCAGCCACAATGGAATAGTGATTATGAGTTTAATAAGTCAGAAATATTGAATTTTGCATATAAATTAGTGAACAGTTTCCCCGAAGCCAATCAATTAGCCAATCAATATACTTTACAATATTATAATGCAGTTTATAAAGGAGATGCATTATTAAAGAATGAAAGATACCACTCGGCTAATTTGCATTATTCAAAAATGAATATGTACAGAGGGATTGTATGGAATGGAATGGTAAATTATTCGAAAAAAGTAAAAGTTATTCGGAATGAAGTTGAACTTGATGGGATTAATCAATTTAGCAGACCTGTTTTAACAGATAATCCCGAAACAAATTGGAATATTGATGGCTCGATTTCTAAAAACATTTATCGGTTTAATTTAAAAGTCAATGTGAATCTCAGCTCGCTTAATTATACACAAATGTTAAATGATGTAGCCACAGACAATCAAAGAAATAATCAAGATATAGAGGTTGTGTTTAGAACAGCTTATAAAAAATGGCCTTATTTTAGTATTGGTTATACTAAAGGGTATAGCGAATTTTTGAGTGCCTTGAAGTCTAATTACCAAACTGATGCTTTAAAGTCAGAGTTTGAAATTAATTTGTTGAAATTTTGGACTTATAAAATTGATTACAAAAATCTAAAGAATACAAATAATGACAATCAATCTAATTTTTATGAAATAATGAATACATCATTATTTTATCAAAAGAAAGATAGTCCCTTTGGATTTGAACTTACAGTAAACAATCTGTTTGATGTAAGAAAGAAAGAGACTTATTCTTTTTCGGATTATATGATTAGTGAACAAGCAACTTATATTTTACCTCGAGTAATTTTGTTTTCGATAAACTATAAATTATAATTCATTTTAGTTATATATACGTAATGTACTTCCAGCTACATCTACACGATATTGTTTCATAGGGTATTCTTTATCCCCTAGTCCTGTAAATAAACTATAAACGCTTTTGTCACAAGAACAAACAGCATTTATGCCATCGATAGTCATGGCTACACAACTTGATATCGCTTCATTAGGGCAAGCAGCATCAAAAACATTATATGAGGTTTCGCCAACTTTCATTACAATTAAACCTTTTGCTCCATAGTTAGGAATATATACAGGGTTGCTTATAAATTTAAGATTGGAATAGGCAGGCAAATTCGTATCAATGGTAAGATTTACTGAATAATTTGGAATGTTAGGATTTTTACTTCTGTCACGACTATCACTACAAGACATGAGCAGAACAACAAACAGGGATAAAAGCCAGAATTTTTTCATTATTATAAAAAGAATTAGTAAGACAAAATTAATTTAATTAGATTTGAAATCTATATGATTAACATATAATTATGTACTATTAAAAATAATAGTATCTTTGTAATAAGAAATCCCGTCCCGATGGGATTTTTTCTATTTATATAAACGATGAAGTTATGAGTAAAGTATCTTATTATACAGCAGAAGGATTAAAAAAATTAAAAGATGAATTGGAGCACTTAAAAAGTGTAATGCGTCCAAAGGCATCTCAAGATATAGCCGAAGCAAGAGATAAAGGTGATTTATCTGAAAACGCCGAATATGATGCAGCCAAAGAAGCACAAGGCCTACTTGAAATGCGAATTTCTAAGATGGAAGAAGTGTATTCGAATGCAAGATTAATAGATGAATCGCAATTAGATGTTTCTAAAGCGTTGGTGCTTTCTAATGTAAAAATTAAAAATCAAAGCAACGGTATGGAAATGAAATATACGCTTGTTGCAGAAAGTGAAGCAGATTTAAAAACTGGAAAAATATCAGTTACTTCTCCAATAGGAAAAGGGTTACTTGGAAAATCAGTTGGTGAAGTTGCAGAAATCACAGTACCAAACGGAGTTTTGAAATTTGAAATTCTTGAAATTACAAGAGACTAAATTTTTAGTTTAACTGTTTAATCGTTAAATCGGTTAAACGATTAACCAAATAAACGAATAAACAATGTCAATATTTACCAAAATAGTAAACGGAGAAATTCCAAGTTATAAAATTACCGAAGATGATAATTTTTTGGCGTTTCTGGATGTAAATCCAAATGCCAAAGGACACACGCTTTGCATCCCGAAGAAAGAAATCGATAAGATTTTTGATATGGATGATGAATTATATCTAGGATTAATGCAGTTTTCTAAAAAAGTTGCAATTGCTCTGGAGAAAACAGTTCCATGTAAAAGAGTAGGAATGGCAGTAGTAGGACTTGAAGTTCCTCATGCACACGTACACTTGATTCCGCTTAACGAAATGGATGAAATGCGTTTCCATAATAAAGTATCACTTAGTAAAGAAGAATTTGAGGCTTTGGCCAAAAGTATTCAGGCTAATTTATAAGTCTTAAATAAGTATCTTTTAAATAAAATAAAACCACAAATTCAATTCATGAGTTTGTGGTTTTTTATTTTTATGATGGAGAATTTATTTTGTAATTAAGTTGGATGATTGTTCCCTTTCCTATTTCAGATTGTAAAACCCTTATCTTTCCGCTATGATACTCCTCGACAATTCTTTTTGTTAATGAAAGACCTAATCCCCAACCTCTTTTTTTGGTTGTAAAACCAGGTTCGAATATGGTTTTAAATTGTTTTTTAGGAATCCCGATTCCAGTGTCTGAAACATTTATTTTTACTAAGTTTCCGTCTTGCTCAATTTTCAATGACAAATTGCCTTTTCCTTTCATAGCATCAATGGCATTTTTTACCAAATTCTCAATAGTCCAACTATGAAGAATAGGATTAATCATAACCATAATTGGATTCTCAGGCGTCTGGCAAGAAAAATTTACTTGTTTAGAGAAACGAGATTGTAAATAATCATAGGTATTTACTGTTTCCTGTACAATATCTTTATTTTCAAGAACTGGAGTAGATCCTATTTTAGAGAAACGATCGGTAATAGTTTGTAAACGCTCAATATCTTTCTCAATCTCTAAAGTAATTGATTGGTCAATATTTTCAGTCTTTAAGAACTCGACCCAACCAATCAGAGATGATAGTGGAGTTCCTATTTGATGTGCTGTTTCTTTTGCCATTCCTGCCCAAAGTTTATTTTGGGTAGCCATTTTGGTACTTCTGTAAAAGTTGTAAACCAGGCCTCCAAACAAAAAGATAATCAATAATAAAGCAATTGGATAATACTTAAGTTTATTTAATAATTCGGAGTTGCCATAATATAGTTCCTGATGTTTTCCAGGAGCATACTCAATTACAATTGCCTCATTCTCCCGTTTTAGTTTGTTTAAAAAAGAACTAGCCTTTTGTTTATCTTTTATAACGGTTTCATCAATATTTACTGCACTTATAATACTGTCCTTCTCAGTTAAAATAATAGGAATCGAAGTGTTGTTGCTAAATATTTGTAATGGTAATTCGACATCGGTATTTTCATCAGCATTAATCAATGTTTTTTGAGCATTAGCCCAAAGATTCATTTTTAAGCGTTCCTCATTTTTAAAAATCTGAAAAAAGGTATAAGTGTTCCAAAGAATTAAGGAAATAATCAAAAAGGAAGCACAAATAATGATCCATCGGGTTGTATTTCTTCTTTCTGAAAAAAACATAAATTAAATTTTGAGGTATAAATATAACGAAATAAACATAGTATATATTTTGTACGGGTACAAAGATTTTTATTTTTAAAATGAATAGACTTCTTTCGAAACTTAAACGATTTATGTACTTTTGTTGTCTTCTAAAAATGATTAGAAAAATAAAAGTATGATTAGTATTGATCCAAAGGAAATTCCGACCGCAAAAGTGCAAGGTTATTTACAAAGTGCAGTTGGACCAAGGCCTATTGCTTTTGCAAGTACTATAGATAAAGACGGAAATCCGAATTTATCGCCATTTAGTTTCTTCAATGTTTTTAGCGCCAATCCGCCTATTTTAGTTTTTTCACCCTCTCGAAGAGTACGTGACAATTCTATAAAACATACTTTGATAAATGCCGAAGCTACACGCGAAGTTGTTATTAACGTGGTTAATTATGATATTGTACAACAAACATCGCTTGCTAGTACAGAATATGCCGATGGTGTAAACGAATTTATAAAATCGGGATTAACACAAATCCCATCGGATATTGTAAAACCGTATAGAGTAAAAGAGTCGCCAGTACAGTTTGAATGTAAAGTAACTCAAATTATTCCGTTAGGGACAGAAGGAGGAGCAGGGAATCTTATTCTTTGTGAGGTGGTAAAAATTCATATTCACGAAGCAATTTTGGATGAGAATGGAGCAATCGATCAACATAAAATAGACTTGGTTTCCCGCTTAGGAAGTAATTGGTATTCAAGATCGAATCAAGGACTTTTTGAGGTCGAAAAACCCCTTACAACTCTAGGAGTAGGAGTAGATGCGATACCTGATTATGTAAAGGAAAGTCCTGTTTTTGACGGGAATGATTTAGGTAAATTAGGGAATATTGAAGCCTTGCCTACAACAGAAGAAGTTAGTATATTTGTGAAAGAAAACTTTTCTGTGAAGGGAGTATTGAGCTCAGATGATGATGTAAAAGTGCATCAAAAAGCTAAAAAGTATCTTGATGAAAACGATGTAATATCGGCTTGGAAAGTACTTTTGGCTAAGAAAATAAAAAAATAAATAACAATTAAATAAAAACGGAGATGGAAGTTACAGGAAAAGTAAAAGTTGTTAATCCAGAACAACAAGTTAGTGCATCATTCAAAAAAAGAGAACTTGTAGTTACTACAGAAGAGCAATATCCTCAACATATCATGATCGAATTTACTCAAGATAAATGCGATTTGTTGAGTAGCTATAAAACAGGAGATCCAGTAAAAGTTTCAATTAACTTAAGAGGAAGAGAATGGGTTAATCCACAAGGAGAAACTAAATACTTTAATAGTATCCAAGGATGGAGAATCGAAAGATTAGATACAGCTGCTCCAGCTCAAACTCCACCAATGCCTGCTGCAGAAGCTTTTGCTCCAGCAACAAACTTAAATGAAGACGAACCAGACGATTTACCATTTTAATCAATAGGTTTTGATTTTATAATAAACAAACCCGGCAATTTTTTCAAATTTGTCGGGTTTTATATTTTACTTAAAAATGTATCATTTATCCGATGTTTTATTTTTTCCGCCAGTTTCAGAAGCTAATTATGATGGTATTTTGGCAATTGGAGGTGATTTATCTCCAGAACGATTACAGCTAGCTTATCGAAGCGGAATTTTTCCATGGTTTAATGAAGGAGAACCAATATTATGGTGGTCGCCAAATCCTAGAATGGTTTTGTTTTTAGATGAATTGATTGTGACTAAAAGCATGCGTAATATTCTTAATCGAAATATTTTTAAGGTAACTTTCAACCAGAATTTTAGAGATGTAATTTCAAATTGCCAAAAGATAAAACGTGATGGTCAAAACGGAACATGGATTTCTAATAACATGATTGAATCCTATTGTAAACTTCATGAGATGGGTTTTGCAAAATCGGTTGAGGTATGGGAGAATGATGTATTGGTAGGCGGTTTATATGGGGTAGATTTAGGACATGTTTTTTGTGGAGAAAGTATGTTCTCTAAAGTGTCTAACGCATCCAAAGTTGCTTTTATAGCTTTAGTAAATAAATTAAAAAATGAGAATTATAAACTCTTAGATTGTCAGGTTTATAATCCACACCTGGAAAGTTTAGGATGTCGGGAAATTGAACGTGATGTTTTTATGCAAATTTTAAATAATGATGAGTACTAGTTACATTGTAAAAGAACTTTATATCTATCCTATCAAAAGTTTGGCAGGAATTAGTTGTAAAAGCGCTAGGGCAGAAGAAATGGGGTTTGAAAATGACCGCAGATGGATGCTTGTTGATGAATTTAATCAATTTATTACTCAAAGAGAATATCCTTTTTTAAGTCAGTTTTATCCACAAATTTCGGATGGAAAAATGACAATAACATATCTAGACAAAAAACATGAGTTTTTTATTGATGAAAACTTAGGCATACCTATTTCTTCGATGGTATGGGATGATAAAAGCGAAGTTGTTGAGGTAAATAAAACAACTTCTGAATGGTTTACTGCTCAGTTAGGATTTATTTGTAAACTAGTCAAAATTATTAATAGCGGAGATAGAAAACATACAAATTCAAAACTAGATACCACATTTAATGTTAGTCTTGCCGATGGTTATCCGTACTTATTAATTGGAAGCGAAAGTCTAGATAATTTAAATGAAAAACTCCAAGAGAAAATAACTGTTTTAAGGTTCAGACCCAATATTGTAATTAGTACAGCAGTTGCACATGAAGAAGATACTTTCGAAGCTTTTCAGATTGGAAATGGCAAATTCAAAAATATAAAACCTTGCGGAAGATGTATTATGGTAAATAATGATCCTAGTAAAGGTGTTGTGAAAAAAGAACCGTTAAAAACATTAAGCAAGTATCGTAAAGTTGATAATTCTGTTTTCTTTGGTACAAATTTAGTGTGCTTGGAAAATGCTATTATTAATGTTGGAGATGCTATTGTTTTCTAGAAATTCAGTTTAGTAAAGTTCCAGTTTATCGTGTCAAAAAGAACCAATTCATTTTTTAATGTAGGTAAATCCAGAATTAGTTTTAATGTTTCGTGTGCCATCATTGTGCCGATTATTCCAGGTAATGTTCCAAGGACACCGTTGAGGTTACAATTAGGCACATCCTTTGGATCGGGCATTTTAGGGAATAAATCGCGTAAGTTTTTACTTCCATTATGATTAAAAACAGCTACTTGTCCTTCAAATTTTAGAATACTTCCGTAAACCAATGTTTTGTTTAAATTCACACATGTGTCATTAACGAGATATCGTGTTTTAAAATTATCCGAACCATCTACAACAATATCAAAATCCTGAATAATTTGAGATGCATTTTCATGAGTTAGTTTTTCTTCAAAAGCGATAACAGTAATTAATGGATTTAGTTTTTCGACTACAGTTTTAGCAGTCAGAGTTTTGGCTTGACCAACAGCTTCTTCGGTATATAAAATCTGGCGATGTAGATTATGAATTTCTATTATATCAAAATCTACAATACCAATAGTTCCTACTCCTGCAGTTGCTAAATATTGCAAAATAGGGCAACCCAAGCCACCTGCACCGATAACCAATACTTTTGCTTGTTTTATTTTTTCTTGCCCAATATCACCAATTTCAGGCAACATCATTTGGCGGTTATAGCGTAAAAAATCTTGTATAATACTCATTTTTTGTGTTTAAAGTGAAGAGGTGAAATGTGAAATGAAATTAAGATTCGAGAGTATCTGGTTTAATGACTTTAAGATATTTGACTATATGTTCTATCCCAATCTTTCCAAACTGGCTCATAACCTGATTCTTTGATGATTTTAGCGATTTCCTGAGCCGAACGTTCATCGCTAATCTCGAATTGTTCTAATGATTGTGGGTCAACGACATATCCACCCGGGTTTGTTTTTGAACCTGCACTCATACTCGTCGTTCCAATCGGAATAATATTATTTCGGAATTTTTCATTTTCACGTGTCGATATAGAAATTTCTAAATCTTCATTCCATAATCGGTACGCACAAATAAGTTGCGTTAAATCTTTATCATCCATAATAAAATTAGGTTCGATGATTCCTTCGGCAGGACGTAATCTGGGGAAAGAAACGGAATATTTTGTTTGCCAATATTTTTTCTGGAGATAATCGATGTGCAAAGCATTAAAAAAACTATCGGTACGCCAGTCTTCTAAACCTAATAAAACGCCTAATCCGATTTTATGAATACCCGCAGTTCCAATTCTGTCAGGAGTTTCTAATCTAAAATCGAAATTTGATTTCTTGCCTTTTGTATGGTACTTTTTATAAACTTCCTGATGATACGTTTCCTGATATACCAAAACAGAGTAAACTCCAGCTTCATGAAGTTTTTCATATTCTTCAGTAGAAAGTGGCTGGACTTCAACAGAAATAATCGAAAAATGCTCTCTTATTTGTGTAATTGCATTCAGGAAATAATTAATATTTACAGTATAATTTGCTTCGCCAGTTACCAATAAAACATGGTCGAATCCAACATTTTTTAAAGCTTCAACTTCCAGTTTTATCTCAGGGTCTGAAAGTGTTTTTCGTTTGATTTTATTATCCAAACTAAAACCACAATAGGTACAAATGTTCTGGCATTCGTTACTTAAATAAAGTGGCGCGTACATCTGAATCGTTTTACCAAAACGTTTCTTAGTAAGTTCATGGCATTCTTGCGCCATTTGCTCTAAATAAGGCAAAGCTGCTGGTGAGATAAGTGCCAGAAAATCATCAAGATTTCGTTTGTTTTTGGTCAATGCGCGTTCTACTTCCTGTGGGGAAGTTTGGTATATTTTGGATTGGATGGTATTCCAGTCGTATTGATTAAAAACAGATTTGAATGTGTTCATTTTATGTTGTATTTAACCGTAAAGAGGTTTTATCTGTAAATATTTTTTATCCGCAAAAGGTTTTAACCGCAAAGGGCACTAAGGGAAAACGCTAAGAACACAAAGCTTAGCGAACTTTGCGTAAAACTTTGCGCCCTTTGCGGTTTAAAAAACTGTGTTTAAATATATTAATCATATAAAAAAGAAGTCAATGGGCTCGAAGCTACAGCTTGATTATATTGTTTTCCTAGTTTAGCCTCAAATGCTTTTCGACCAGCAATTACAGCTTCTCTGAAGGCTTCTGCCATTAATTCTGGATTTCCTGCTACAGCAATCGCAGTATTAACTAAAACAGCATCAGCGCCTAATTCCATTGCTTTTGCAGCGTCTGATGGGGCTCCGATTCCAGCATCTATAATTACAGGAACGTTGCTTTGTTCTATTATAATTTCTAGAAAATCGATTGTTTTTAATCCTTTATTACTGCCAATAGGAGAGCCCAGAGGCATTACAGCTGCTGTTCCTGCATCTTCCAATCGTTTGCATAAAACGGGGTCTGCATGTATGTACGGCAGAATAATAAAACCTAGTTTTGCTAATTCTTCGGTAGCTTTTAAAGTTTCGATAGCATCAGGCATTAAGTATTTTGGATCAGGATGAATTTCGAGTTTTAGCCAATTGGTTTCAAGTGCTTCACGTGCTAATTGTGCTGCAAATATTGCTTCTTTTGCATTTCTTGCTCCCGAAGTATTTGGTAATAAATTAATCCTCGGATGTTTTAAATGTGATAAAATAGCATCGGTTTCAGTTTCTAAATCAATACGTTTTAAAGCAACTGTAACCAATTCACTTCCCGAAGCCAAAATAGCTTTTTCCATTTCCAGATTTGAGCCAAATTTTCCTGTTCCCAAAAACAAACGGGATTCAAGTAATTTGTCGCCTATTTTAAATGATGACGTTTGCATATAATTTTTCGTTAAGTTGTGTAATGAGTTTTCCTTTTTCGGGACTTTTGGTAATTATTCCAGAAACAGCAATTCCATGAATTCCGGTTTCTATTAATTGATCAACGTTTTCTAATGTGATTCCGCCAATAGCATAAATAGGAATTTCGAGATTGTTGGATTTGATTTTTTGTATGATTTCATGATATCCTTCTATGCCTAGAATCGGACTTAATTTCTCTTTGGTTTCTGTGAACTGAAATGGACCAAGACCAATATAATCACAACCATTTTTTATATGCTTGGTGATATCTTCGAATGTATTGGCTGTTCCGCCAATAATTTTTGTATTTCCTAATATGGTTCGGGCTTCTTCAATTTTTGTGTCCGAAAGCCCTAGATGTACACCATCGGCAGCAATTTGTTGAGCCAGATAAACATTGTCATTGATGATGAAATTGGCTAGATATTCTTCACATAAAAACTTTACAGCTTCTGCTAAAGCAAAAGAATTCTTTGTTGTTTGATTTTTAAATCGCATTTGTACCCAATCACAGCCATTATCTAACGCCTGATGAATATTGTACAATTGTGCCTCGATTGTATTTCCTTGTGAGATGTATTGTAGTTTATTATACATAGTGATAGCCGATTAAGGTTGAAGTTGAATTCAAGTATTTTTCGATATAATTTTTGGCATTTATACAGGCTGATTTTAAATCTTGGTCCAAAGCCAAATTAGCAGCAATAGCCGATGATAATACACAACCTGAACCATGTTTTGCGTAGCATTTGGTGTTATTTGGCGTAAGCACGAAAACTTCATTTTGGTTATATAAATAATCAGTTCCGATAGCTTTGTTATTATGTCCGCCTTTTAATAAAATAGCCGTTGGGATTTGTTTGTTTAATTGACTTGCGTCAAAATCGAAATCAGGAAATAGCTTTTTTACTTCATTATAATTTGGTGTAATCAAATCAATTTTGGAAAGTATCTCGTTTAAATCTGATTTGTTTTCGATGGTAATAAAATCAAATTCGGTTGTAGATTTTAAAACTGTGTCCCAGACTATTTGAGTTTTAAGAGAAAGTTTTTTTATATTAAAAACAATTTCTTTTAAATAATGGAGAGAAGGTACAATCCCGATTTTCACCACCTTTATATCATAATTTTCAAAAAGTGTTTTTATGGAACGTAGCACAAAATCAAGCGATGTCCATTCTATTTGAAAGAATTCTTTTTCTGTCTGAATTGTATTTCCTGTATTTATGGCAAGTCCAGATACATGATGTTGTTCAAAAGTTTTGCAATCTGCCAAAACTCCTGCGCCACCAGAAGGATCAAAACCAGCTATTGTAAGGACGAAAGGACGATTTCCTGACATGATTTAAAATTTTTAATTGGATTTTCGGCATTCCAAATACTTCCTAATAGTGCAACATTATCAAAACCAGTTGCGAGTGTTTTTTCTATGTTTTCTGAATTAATTCCTCCCAAAGCAACTAGTTTAGTTTTTGCATTAGTTCTGTTCTTTATGGCTTCAAATAAATCTGTTTTAGGGAGATAATTCTCTTTAGAAATACTCGGATAAACTGGACTCAAAAAGGCATATTCAAATTCGGGAGCTAATGAATTAAAATCGTGAATTGAATGTGTCGATGTTGATAAAACTATATTTTTAGACCTACATGGTTTTGTAAATCTTGCAGGAAAACCAAGATTGATTTTTCTTTTTTCCTCTGTAAAATGAATTCGGTTAATCTTAAAGTTTTCTATCAATTCATGATGACTATGTAATACCAATCGAGATCGGAATTCGGGACTTATCTGTTCGACAAACGAAATCATTTCCTTTAGCGAATAATCTGGTTTTCGTACATGAAACAATTGTAATCCTTCCTCAAAAAGAGAATGGATTACATTGATTTCATTTGCTATAGCAGTTGGATTTGATAGAACTATCATAATCTTTCTTCTTTCCTCTATTTCTTGACTTTCTTTTCTCTTGCTTCTTTATTCTGAAATTAAATATAAATCTCTTTTCCTTGCTCAATAAACTCTTCCGATTTCTCTTGCATTCCTTTTTCGGCTGCAGCCACATCACGTATTTCCTGAGATATTTTCATGGAGCAGAATTTTGGACCGCACATCGAACAGAAATGAGCGATTTTGGCACCTTCGGCTGGAAGTGTTTCATCGTGGAATTCTCTTGCTGTATCTGGATCTAGTGATAAATTAAATTGATCTTCCCAACGGAATTCGAAACGGGCTTTGCTTAATGCATTATCACGATATTGTGCTCCGGGATGTCCTTTGGCTAAATCGGCAGCATGAGCTGAGATTTTATAAGTGATAACTCCATCTTTTACATCTTTTTTATTAGGCAAACCAAGATGTTCTTTTGGGGTAACATAACACAACATCGCGCAACCGTACCAACCAATCATAGCAGCTCCAATTGCAGATGTAATGTGGTCGTAACCTGGTGCAATATCTGTAGTTAATGGACCAAGAGTATAAAACGGAGCTTCGTTACAATGCTCTAATTGCTTGTCCATGTTTTCTTTTATCATGTGCATTGGCACGTGACCAGGACCTTCTATAAATACTTGAACATCGTGTTTCCAAGCAATTTTGGCTAATTCTCCAAGAGTTTCCAGTTCGGCAAATTGTGCAGCATCATTGGCATCGGCAATAGAACCTGGGCGTAAACCATCGCCTAGAGAAAATGCTACATCATATTGTTTCATGATTTCGCAGATTTCTTCAAAATGAGTATATAAGAAGTTTTCCTTATGATGAAACAAACACCACTTTGCCATTATAGATCCACCACGAGATACAATTCCTGTAACACGTTCGGCAGTAAGATGAATGTAACGCAATAAAACACCAGCATGAATAGTGAAATAAGAAACTCCTTGTTCGGCTTGCTCGATAAGTGTATCGCGGAAAACTTCCCAAGTTAAATCTTCGGCGATTCCTTTTACTTTTTCTAAAGCCTGATAAATAGGTACTGTCCCGATTGGCACTGGCGAATTACGAATAATCCATTCTCTGGTTTCGTGAATATTTTTTCCTGTAGATAAATCCATTATGGTATCTGCTCCCCAGCGACAAGCCCAAACAGCTTTTTCAACTTCTTCTTCGATGGTCGATGTTACAGCGCTATTACCAATATTAGCATTTATTTTTACTAAGAAATTGCGTCCTACAATCATAGGCTCACTTTCGGGATGGTTAATGTTGTTCGGAATAATGGCACGACCAATTGCTACTTCACTACGCACAAATTCTGGGGTTATCTTACTTTTTGGAGTATTAGCACCAAAACTATGTCCAGCATGTTGACATTGCATGGCTTTAGTTTGCTCATTTAATAACTCAATACGTTGGTTTTCACGAATCGCAATATATTCCATTTCGGGAGTAATAATTCCTTGTTTCGCGTAATAAAGTTGTGTTACGTTTGCGCCTTTTTTTGCACGCTTTGGTTGATGTAAATATTCGAAACGTAAATGATTTAAATTCTCGTCGTTTAATCGCATTTGTCCGTAATCTGAGCTGATTTCGTCAAGGATTTCTACATCATTTCGACCTAAAATCCATTCTTCTCTTAAACGAGGTAGTCCTTTTCGAATGTCTATCTCGATATTTGGATCGGTATAAGGACCCGATGTGTCGTAAATAGTTACGGAAGGATTTTTTTCGATACCACCATTAGAAAGTCTGGTGTCGCTAAGTATTACCTCGCGCATGGCCACTTTTATAGGATGTATTTCTCCGTTAACATATACTTTATTGGAGTTAGGAAAAGGAGTTCTGGATATTTTTTCTTCGTTAGTCATTGGGAGGAAGTTTAAAGTTTAAAGTCTAAAGTTTTTAACTTGATTGTAAATTTTGTTAGTTGTGAGATGTTTTGTAGATATGCATATATACAGGCACACCGCAGTGCTTCTTCAATTGGAATTTGAAATTTTTTTATTGGAATTTATCCCGATAGCTATCGGGACTATCCTCCCTGCGTAGCAGAAATAATTAAAATATCGTCGGTTTCGTTTAGGATATGAGTATTCCAGATAGGTTTTGGAATAACGGTGTTGTTTATGGCAACGGCAATGCCATTTTGTTTGTTGGGAATTTCGAGATCGAGCAATGCCTGAACGCTAAGAGATTCAGCATTGAATTGTTTGGTTTGTTGGTTGATTTTTAGTTCCATTCCTCTAGAATTTAGTATATAGTTATACTTTAGGAATGGCTACAATGGCATATAGATATGCACGGAAGTCATCTTACTTTTCCCTACGCTAGTATGAACTAGATCAGGTTCAGAGGGTAAAATCTCAGCCTACTTTATTGTAGACACCCCTAAAGTGTGAAGCAAATGTAATAATTTTTTGTTTAAACGTTTAATGTTTAACGTTTAAAGTTGAAGAACAGTTTTTGTAGTTTAAAAAAAGCTACAAAAATATTTTTTGAACCATTAAGAAATATAAGAGGAATTAAGTTTTTCTGAAACTGAAAACTGTGACTGCAAACTGTAACTATGACTGCAAACTATTTTTTTCTTGTCCAGCAATCCTCAATATGATCATTGACCATTCCTGTGGCTTGCATTTGAGCGTAAATAACTGTTGAACCAACAAATTTAAAACCTCTTTTCTTTAAATCCTTACTAATTGTGTCAGAAAGTGGAGTAGTAGCGGGAACATCTTTTAGTGTTTTTGGATTATTGATGATGGGTTTTCCATCAGTAAATTTCCAGATATAATCAGAAAAACTTCCAAATTCTTCTTGTATTTTTATAAATGCCTGTGCGTTGCTAACTGCCGAACGTATTTTTAATTTGTTTCGGATTATTCCAGTATCTTGAAGCAAAGATTCGATTTTGTCTTCGGTGTATTGAGCGATTTTTTTGTAATCAAAATTGTCAAAAGCGGCTCTAAAATTTTCTCTTTTGTTTAATATCGTTATCCAGCTTAATCCTGCCTGAAAGGTTTCGAGAGTTAGAAACTCAAATAATGATGCATCGTCGTAAACAGGAATCCCCCATTCTTCGTCATGGTATTTTTTATATAAATCACTTGCAGAGCACCAGCCACATCTTATTGGTTCCATTTTTTATTTCAAATGTATAAAAAATCCTCATTTCGGGATGAAATGAGGATTTAAATTTATGTAATTTTAGGTGTTATTTCCTTTTATATTCACTTAAAGCATAAATAGAACTGTTGTCATTACCTTGAGTTATCTTTAATCTCAATGTTGTATTGCTTAATTCTAATATTTCATAGATGGTTGTATTGCCTTGAATATCTTTTACTGTTAGAGTTTTATTCGCTGTTGACCATGTTCCTTCATCACTGTATAGTTTACATTTTGAATTAACATACTCATATTCCAATTCGGTATATTTTGCATTATCTAATAATTCTATGACATTGTTATTACATCCACCTTCTTGTGTAAAAGGAAGTAATAGTTGTGTGCCATTTAAAATGTTTCCTACTTTCGTTAGTTCCCATTGACCTATAATTGAAGCTTCTTTGTTATTATTGTCATCATCGCTACTACTCCCACTACATGATGATACAGTTAATCCCAATACAATTGCAAAAGCAAACAGAATTTTAATTTTTTTCATTACGAAATTTTTAATACAAAGTATCAAACATATGTATATAATTTAGTAAACTAAGTTTTTTCTTGTTAAAATAATAATTTTCTTACTATTTTAGAATCATTATTCTTTACTTTCCAATTTTCCAATGGTAACCCTTTACAGAAGGAATATAGGCAGAGGTTCCAATGATGATTAAGTCGTTATAGATTTTCTTGTTGTATTTTATTCCGATAGCTTTTCCTGAAGTATACATTTTGTTTGCTTCAAATTTAATTTTCATTCGAGCATCAGCAAATTTAGCATCCGAAATTTTCTCAATAAACCAAGTAGAATTCCATTTGATATCGATTTCATCTTCGGCAGTTTTAGTTATGCTTTTTATTAATTTAACTCCTTCTTTTGGGATGTTATGGTCTTCAATTAATTCTTTTTGGGTTAGTGTTTCTCCTGTTTTGCATACAGAAAGTAATTTTTTAAAATAGGTAAAACCTTTAAGTTTTTCAGTTTCTAAGTTTTCTATCCTTATGCTATCTTTTATAACAGAACCTTCTTCAGTAATAGTTTCGTTATTTTTTGTTTTGTTAGGCGTGAATATAGTTTTTGTAATAGAATCTTTAGCCGAAGTTATAGTTTCTATTGTACTTTTTGAGATGTCTTTTATTTTTTTGGAAACAGTTGTTGTTGACTCTAATAATTGATCTCTATCATTTTTATTACAACTAGACAAGCAGCATAAAATTAAAATCAATAAAAATATATTGTGATGTTTCATGCGGTATGGTTGTTTTTCTTTTCTTCGGAATTATCTTCTTCCAGATATTTTTTAATCAAATGATGACCAGCATATATCAGTGGAGTTAATACTATTGCCAAAGTAAGTTTGAATGTATAGCCAGTTAAAGCTGATGATATAAAAGTATCGAAATTTATTTTTCCAGGTAACCAAAAAGCAATTCCTAAAACAATAAAAGAATCAAATAGTTGAGAAATTACAGTTGATCCGGTAGTTCTAAGCCATATTTTATTTTCTCCTGTTCTTCTTTTAAAAAACCAAAACATCCATACATCTATCAGTTGAGATGCCATAAATGCAATAATGCTACCTACAATAATCCACATACTTTGCCCAAAAACAGCTTGAAATTGTTCGTCATTTACAGGGCTAATGCCTTTTGCTGCAGGAATTACGATTGACATAAATAATATTAGAAAAGCATAAGCGATTAAACATGCTGTTATAAAAGATAGTTTTTTAACTCCTTTTTCTCCAAAATACTCATTAATCAAGTCGGTTGTTAAAAAAACAATAGGCCAAGGTAGGATTCCGATACTCATTACAAATGGACCAATTTGGATTAATTTCCCTCCAATTAGCTCTGCTACAACTGCATTGGTAATAAAAATTCCGGCGAGGATAACAAAAACAATTTCTTTCTTGGTTTTAAACATAGATAAATTTTAATATGCCAAATTTAAGATATTATTCGGAGTATTTATTTTTATAAAAAACATTGTTGAGATGTATTTAAGATGTGGCTTTTTTCTTCGTTAGCTATTCTAATTATTGGCTATATTTGGGGAATTGCATTTATTTTATAAAATATTAAATAACGTACATGAAAAAAATTGTCACTATTCTAATTATGGCTACATCTTTAACTTCTGTTCAGGCACAAACAAATTCACAAAATCCCTTATTGCAAAAATGGACTGGTCCTTATGGTGGTGTACCTGCTTTTACAGAGTATAAAATAGCCGATTTTAAGCCCGCTTTTGATGTTGCTATCAAACAAAAAAGTAATGAGATTGATGCTATTGCTAATAATACAAAACCTGCTACTTTTGATAATACAATTGCCGAATTGGAACGTTCTGGTAAAACGTTGTCGAGAATTATGACGGCTTATGGAATTTATTCTTCAAATATTAGTACTCCTGAATTTGCATTGATACAAAAAGATATTGAGCCATTACTTGCTGCTCAATCTACTGAGTTTTATCAAAACAGAAAACTATTTGGCAGAATAGAAAAGTTATATAATTCTCCAGATAAAAAGAAACTAACCGGAGAACAACAAAGACTTATTTGGGTTTATTATACGGAGTTTAATAAACAAGGGGCAAATTTAAGTGATGCCGATAAAGCTAAAGTTGGAGAAATCAATAAGCAATTATCAACGTTATTTTCTAAGTTTAGCCAGAATTTATTGGCAGAAGAAAATAACCAATATGTTGCTTTGGTAACCGATGCAGATTTTGATGGTTTGCCTGACGGAATAAAAAAAGCTGCTATGGCCGATGCTAAAGAAAGAAAACTTTCGGCATTGGGTTGTATTGCTAATACACGTTCTTTTGTAGAGCCTTTTTTAACTTTTTCTACCAATAGAGCGTTGAGAGAAAAAGTTTGGAGAATGTTTATTAATAGAGGAGATAACGGAGATGAATATGATAATAAATCGACTTTGGTTGAAATTTTGCAGCTTCGTGCTGCTAAAGCAAAACTTTTAGGTTATCCTACTTTTGCTCATTGGAATTTAACTAACAGAATGGTTAAAACTCCTGAAAGAGCGATGGCTTTAATGGAAGCTGTTTGGGAGCCAGCTGTAAATCAGGTTCATAAAGATGTTGCTGATATGCAGAAGATTGTTGTTGCCGAAGGAGGAAAATTTCAGATAGAACCTTGGGATTATCGTTATTATGCTGAAAAAGTTAGAAAAGCAAAATATGACTTAGATCAAAATGTAGTTAAGGAATATCTTCAATTAGAAAAATTACGTGAAGGAATGTTTTGGGTTGCAGGAGAATTATTTGATTTAAAATTTAAACAAATAACAGATGTTCCTGTATATCATCCAGATGTTAGAGTTTGGGAAGTTTCTAATATAAAGACTGGTAAAGCAGTAGGCTTATGGTATTTTGATCCTTACGCCCGTAAAGGAAAGCGTTCTGGAGCTTGGATGAATGCGTATAGAAAGCAACAAAAACTAGACGGAAATGTTCTCACGATAGTTTCTAATAATAGTAATTTTATAAAAGGAAATGATAATGAGCCAGTTTTGATTTCATGGTCAGATGCAACTACTTTGTTTCATGAATTCGGACATGCATTACATGGTTTATGTTCGGATGTTACCTATCCTACATTATCAGGAACTGCTGTTGCAAGAGATTATGTAGAGTTTCCATCTCAAATCTTAGAACGTTGGTTAGAAACTCCTGAGGTATTGAATAAATTTGCTTTAAATTATAAAACAGGAAAGCCTATTCCTAAAGATTTGGTTGAGCGTATTGCAAAAGCAGCAACATTTAATGAAGGATTTTCTACTGTTGAGACAATTTCAAGTTCACTTATTGATATGAAATTACATTTAGCAGGAGATTCTGTTATTGATCCTACAGTTTTTGAGAAAGAAACATTGACTAAGCTTAATATGCCTAAAGAAATTGTAATGCGTCATCGTATTCCTCAATTTGGGCACATTTTTTCTAGTGATGGATATGCGAGCGGATATTATAGTTATTTATGGGCAGATGTTATTAGTGCCGATGCTTACGAGGCATTTACAGAGGCAAAAGGACCTTATGATAAAGATGTTGCTAAAAGATTACACGATAAGATATTTAGTGTAGGTAATACAACGGATCAAGAGGAAGCTTATAAATCTTTTAGAGGACATAATCCTGAGATTAATGCTTTAATGAAAGCTAGAGGTTTTGAAGCTCCAGTTACAAAATCAAACAAATAGTTATAATAAAAAAGAGAGACCGTTAAGTCTCTCTTTTTTTATATGCGAATCTAGAATATAGATTATCCTAAAGTAACTCTTTTGAAACCTGTAATTTCAACGTTGAATCCTTTAACATAATCACCAACTTTTTTACTATCATCTTTGATGAAGTTTTGATCCAATAAAGCTTTTTCTTGATCTAAAGTAGTGTTGTCAGAGATGAAACGTTGAACTTTTCCTGGAATAATTTTATCCCAAATTTGTTCTGGTTTACCTTCAGCTTTTAATTCAGCTTTAGCATCTTCTTCAGCTTGTTTAATAACTTCTTCAGTTAATTGAGAGAAAGAGATATATTTAGGAACATTTTTTAAAGTTTTTCCTAAACGTTTTGCCTCTTCATTTTCTTTTTCGATTACAGCAATACGAGCAGCAAGTTCAGAAGCAACGAAAGCAGGATCAAAATCTTTGTAAGATAATGTATCAGCTCCCATAGATGCTACTTGCATAGAGATGTCTTTAGTTAAAACTTCAGCGTTATCAATTGGTGCAGAAATTGCAGTTAATGCAGCAATTTTGTTAACGTGAACATAAGATCCAACGAAAGCTCCTTCTAAAATTTCAAAACCACCGATTTCGATTTTTTCACCAATAACACCAGTTTGCTCGATTAACTTTTCAGCAACAGTCATTCCGTTGAAATCTGAAGCTAAGAATTCTTCTTTAGAAGAGAAGTTTATTGCTTTTTCAACTAATTCTTTAGCTAAATTTACGAAGTTTTCATTTTTACCTACGAAATCTGTTTCGCAGTTTAAAGTGATGATAGCTCCTTTAGTTTTGTCAGCATTAATAAAAGAAACAGCAGCTCCTTCAGAAGACTCACGGTCAGAACGATTAGCAGCAACTTTTTGACCTTTTTCTCTAAGGTTTTGTATAGCTTTATCGAAATCTCCTTCAGCTTCAACTAAAGCTTTTTTACAGTCCATCATTCCGGCACCTGTAGTTTGTCTTAATTTATTTACGTCTGCAGCAGTAATTGTTGCCATATTGTATGATTTTTTATGAGTTAAAAGTAAAAATTCCAATCTTTAAATCTCAAATTCCAGTTTTATCAAATTATCAACTCAACGTTTCTAATTTTTTATGGGATTTGGAATTTAAAAATTGGAATTTAAATGTTTATTTATTCTTTTGTTTCAGCAGGAGCTTCAACAGCCTCAGCAGCTGGAGTTGCTTCTTCTGTAGCAGGTAACAATGATTCAGCCTCTTTGTCAGAACCTCTGTCAGAAAGACCTTCAACGATTGCAGCTGTAACTAAAGATAAAATTTTATCAATTGATTTAGAAGCATCATCATTTGATGGGATAACATACTCTACTTCTCTAGGATCAGAGTTAGTATCTACCATTGCAAAAACTGGAATGTTTAATTTTTGTGCTTCTTTTATTGCGATATGTTCAGCTTTGATATCTACTACGAACAATGCTGCAGGTAGTCTAGACATGTCTGCGATTGAACCTAAGTTTTTCTCTAATTTAGCACGAAGACGATCTACTTGTAAACGCTCTTTCTTAGAAAGTGTCATGAAAGTACCGTCTTTCTTCATTTTATCAATAGTAGCCATTTTTTTAACAGCTTTACGGATAGTTACGAAGTTAGTTAGCATTCCACCAGGCCATCTTTCAGTGATATAAGGCATGTTTGCAGCTTTTGCTTTATCAGCAACGATGTCTTTAGCTTGTTTTTTGGTAGCAACGAATAATATTTTTCTACCTGATGCAGCGATTTTTTTCAAAGCTTCATTAGCCTCTTCAATTTTTGCTGCAGTTTTATATAGATTGATAATGTGAATACCATTACGCTCCATATAAATGTAAGGAGCCATGTTTGGATCCCATTTTCTAGTCATGTGTCCAAAGTGAACACCTGCTTCTAGTAATTCTTTTACTTCTACTTTGTTTGCCATTTTTGTACTAGTTTACGTTCTGTTGATTAGCAATGCATAAATGGCGATTTTGTCGGCTTTATACATTTAGATGCTAAACTATTTCCTACCTCGATAGGAGAGCAACAACAACTGTGTTTTTTAAATTCAATAATAATTGATATGCCTTGTTCTAAATGAACAAGACAGGTAATATTAACGTTTAGAGAATTGGAATCTCTTACGAGCTTTCTTCTGACCGAATTTCTTACGTTCAACCATTCTTGGATCTCTTGTTAATAAACCTTCTGGTTTCAAGATAGCTCTGTTTTCAGCATTTACTTCACACATAACACGTGCTAATGCCATTCTTACAGCTTCTGCTTGACCAGTTGAACCACCTCCGTAAACGTTTACTTTTACATCAAAGTTGTTTACATTTTCTGTCATAGACATTGGTTGTAAAACTTTGTACTGTAAAGTTGCAGTTGGGAAATAGGTTGCGAATTCTTTTTTGTTTACAGTGATTTTTCCTGTTCCTTCTGAAACATAAACACGTGCAACAGCGGTTTTTCTTCTACCGATTTTGTGAATAACTCCCATTACTTAAGATCGTTTAGGTTAACAGTTCTAGGTTTTTGAGCTCCTTGTTTGTGCTCAGATCCTACAACAACATTTAAATTTCTGAAAAGTTCAGCTCCTAATTTGTTCTTAGGTAACATTCCTTTTACTGCTTTCTCTACTAATAATGCAGGGTTTTTTGCTTGCAATACTTTAGCAGTTAAAGTTCTTTGACCTCCTGGGTAACCTGTATGACGCATGTAAATTTTGTCATCCATTTTTGTACCTGTAAGGTTAATTTTTTCTGAGTTGATAACAATTACGTTATCTCCACAGTCAACGTGCGGTGTGTAACTTGGTTTGTACTTACCTCTTAAGATCATTGCAACCTTTGAAGCAAGACGTCCTAAGTTATGACCTTCAGCGTCAACAACAATCCACTCTTTAGTTACAGTGGCTTTGCTAGCTGAAACTGTTTTGTAGCTTAATGCGTCCATAATATTATTTTAATTAAACATTCCATCCCCAATAAAGGGGTTGCAAAAGTACAATTAATTATTTTAAAACCAAATACCTTAAAAGATTATTTTAACTACTGAAAATCAGGAGATATCTTTTTATTTAAAAGAATAAAAAAACCACCTTTACAATTAAGTAGAGATGGTTTGGATTTTTGCGACTATATTTTGTTACACAATAAACAAATTTGCTATGTCTACAACCTGTTGCGTAGTAAGTGGTTCATCATAGGCTTCTGAGCCTGCTGCGGCTCCAAATAAGGTTGCGGTATTGTATCCTGCCTGTACGGTTAATTCTTCTCCATTATATACTGCTTGAGTCGCTGATGGCATTCCTGCGCCTCTCTCGTTACCGCTTATCCATCCTTTAAGGCCGCGTAATCGTCGTACTTCTGATGCGTGACGTGCTTCTACCGAATGTATTTGCAGTGCAGCTGTTAGTAAATCTGGCGTAGAAATTAAATTTCCTGCCTGACCTTTATAGGCTCTTACTCCTGTATCTTCAAAGGCTTGTGCCAAAGCTAAAAACGTTGGATAATCACCAAATGGATCAAAAGCACCACCAACAGTAAAGTCAAAAGTAGGTTTAGGAACAAAGTTTGCACTTGCTGTCCCTCCCAATCCTGCAATTAAAAAATTTACATGGCTTGATTCGTGGGCAGCAATTTGTTGAAAAACTTTTAAATCGCGTCCGCCATTTTCAGATGCTGGAATAACTCCTGAATCTAATGCCATAGCATAAAATTCATTTTCAAGATATTCTAAGGTTAATGCAAATTGTAATGCTCCAATTGGTGTTGCTGGAGTTGCAGTTATATCTTTGGCTAAAGCTTTATTGGCCAATGAAGATAATCCGAACGGAATTGAGGCTATTGCCAAAGTCTTTCCGATATTTCCAAATTGTGTAAAGCTATCTCTTCTTGAGCCCGTGCTTCTCATTGCGCTTTCGTCGGCAAAGGTTTCTATAAATTTTAATATATTCATAATTTCTAGATTTTATGGGTTGTGGTTATGGTAAATATTTTGCTGTGAATGGAGTTGTTATAAATCCTCCCGCAACAGCTAAGATTTTAGATGGATCTTTCGCTACATCTAAACCAGTTGTGGCATTTACCACATCATCGCCCGCAAAATCTTTAGAATTTGGGTTTATTAAACTTCTAATTGCCGCAGCATGCCTTGCTTCTACAGAAACAATTTTTCCTGCCAATACCAAATAATCTGCACTTTTAATTAGTTTTCCTGCGCCATTATATGCGGCAACTCCTGTATCTTCAAGAGCTTTAGCAGTTGCAAGTACTTCTGTACGACTGTTAAAATTCATAGATCCGTAATTAAATGCCAAGCTAGGAAGTAATTGTGTGCTTGGGTTAGGAAGTGCTCCGCTTAAAGCTGCCTTAAAAAAATCTCTGTGAATCACTTCGTGATGATATAAATCAGTAAGAACCTGACGTTCGATATCACTAAAAACACTATTGAAGTTTGATGCATTTACAACCTTAGTGTAAAAGTCGGCTTCTAGTTGTTCTAGGGCATATGCATAGGTTAATACACCGAAATCTCCAGAGCCTAAATCGAAGACGCCATTTCTAATTCCAGGTAGTGAAGTGTCGTCAACAGGCATATTTTCATCATCGTCATCGTGATTACATCCTGCCAAAAGTAAGCCAGTGCCAACAATGGTTAAGCCACTGATCTTAAGAAAACTCCTTCTGTTGTTAAGTAAGGGGTTAACTTCATGGATTTTAACTTCGTTTTTCATAATTCAATTTCTTTAAGTGGTTGTTAATAGCAAATTATAATTATATGTAAATAGGTATAAACGAAATTTTTGGATGGGCGGTTTTAGATTTTGGCTTTTTTTTAATTTTTTGTTTAAATTATTTTAAGAAGGAGATGTAATTACTTGAAAATTTAAAGCATGTTTTGACTTGTTTTTGTTTTAATTTCCTTAATTCTACTATATTTGTATTAATTCAATAAAATTATCTTAAATGAAAGCTAAAGCAACTTTAAAACAAATCGCAAAAGAACTTAACGTTTCTGTGTCTACAGTTTCTAAGGCACTTAATGATAGTCCTGAAATTAGTGAGCAAACTAAAATTAAAATTAAAGAGTATGCCAAACTAAAAAACTATAAGCCGAATGTTATTGGTTTGAATTTAAAGAACCGTAAAACAAAAACTATTGGAGTTATTATACCTAATATATTAAACTCATTTTTTGCTAAAGTTTTTAGTGGTATCGAGAAAGTAGCAGATAAAAAGGGATATAATGTTATTACATGTATTTCTAATGAGTCTTTGGAGAAAGAAATTCATACGCTTGAAATGTTGAGTAATGGAACTATTGATGGTTTTATATTATCGGTTTCTGAAGAAGCTCAGAAATTACAAGAATACAATCACTTTAAAGAAATTATAAACGACGGAACGCCAATTGTAATGTTTGACAGGATTGCAGAAGGTGTAGAGTGTGATAAAGTGGTAGTTGATGATTTTGATTCAGCATTAAATTCAACACAACATTTAATTAATTTAGGATGTAAAAATATAGCCTTGATTTCATCTGTAGATAATTTAAGTGTTGGAAAATTGAGAGCAGATGGATATCTAAAAGCTTTAAATGACAATAATATTCCTGTAAACGAAAATATCATTCTTCGTACAGATTCTGAAGAGGATATGAAAAGTAAAATAGATGCCATTTTTGATCATAAAATAGATGCAATTTTCGCTTTAGACGAAAATGATTCAGTTGCAGCTTTAAGGGTTAGTTTGAAAAAAGGATATAAAGTTCCAGAAGATATATCGATAATAGGTTTTGCAGACGGAATTTTGGCTTCGAGACGTTTATCACCAAGTTTAACCACAATAAGCCAACACGGAATAGAAATTGGTGAGGTTGCTGCCAAACGATTAATCTCAAGATTAGAAGAAAAAGAAGGGGAGAGCAGCGATTACGAAACCATAGTAATTAAAACCAAACTGAAAGAAAGAGAATCATCAAGAAAATCTAAATAATAAAAAAATCCATTAGCGCGCTAATGGATTTTTTTTAGTTTATGTTTTTATTAAATGAACGCTCATTATAATTGGTTTAAATTCAATGTCTTTTTTATAATTACATTGTAAATTTTATTTAAGAATTTCTTCCAATTATAATTAATCCCAGTATAAAAGGGAGAGCATAAAAAGCTAATATGACATAATTAGTATTTCTCAGATATATTTTATTCTTTTTATTAAGGTTAGAAGCCTCAATTAAAAGGGCAACAATTATTAAAAAAAGGATAAAAAGGGAGATAAAAAAAACTATATATGCTATTCCTATGTTGCCTGAATAATCTACAATCGAGTATAATAGAAAAAATACAAAAAGTGGAATAACTATTCTGATCACGAAGTGAACAATTATGTTGAATAGATCTGAGTCTGTATCTTCTTCTGGTTGAGTATTTTTAATCTCAAAAAGTTTATTTAATTCTTCATTCATGATGATTTTTATTTATTGTTTTTTGTATAATGCTACAAAAAAAGGCAATAATCCGGCATACGCTATAAGCTCTAGAAACCCTATGATTTGTGATAACCGATAGTGTACTTCTGGATCTATTGATATTGATGCAGTAGATTGTATAAACCAAAATAAATTTACTGTTGCAAGTATGCAAATTGATATTATTGCTAATAAGGTATTTTTTTTCATTTTTATTTTAGAGAAGGTTAGTCTTATTAATTTATATTTTTTTGCAATGTATGAATTTTCTTGTTCATTATTTTGGTTTTTTAATGAAGAGACTCAATTGAGAAATAAATGTAATAAACATTTTTTTGTTTTTTAATGTGCCTCTAACCAATCTTTCCCTAAACCTAATTCTACTTCTAGTGGAACTGCCATTATAAATGCGTTCTCCATTTCGTGTTTAATCATGGGTTGGATTTTTTCAAGTTCAGAGTTGTGTACATCAAACACAAGCTCATCATGTACTTGAAGCAACATTTTAGATTTCCAATTTTCAGATGTTAGTTTCTTGTGGATATTAATCATCGCAATCTTAATAACATCGGCAGCGCTTCCTTGTATTGGTGCGTTTACGGCATTTCTTTCGGCTCCACCACGAACAACTGCGTTTTGCGAATTAATATCTTTTAAATAACGACGACGACCCAGAATAGTTTGTACATAACCATTTTCTCTCGCAAATTCTATTTGTTCCTGAATGTATGATTTTAATCTTGGGTATGTTTTATAGTATGCTTCAATCAATGTTGCGCTTTCGCTTCTTGATAATGAAGTTTGGTTACTTAATCCAAAAGCCGAAACACCATAGATAATACCAAAGTTTACAGTTTTGGCATGGCTACGTTGTTCGCGAGTTACTTCTTCTAATGCTACATTAAATACTTTAGAAGCGGTAGATTTATGAATGTCTTCATGATTCTGGAATGCTTTTATCATATTCTCTTCACCACTTAAAGCAGCGATGATTCGTAATTCTATTTGAGAATAATCGGCAGATATTAAGGTGTAATTTTCGTCGCGAGCAATAAAAGCTTTACGTATTTGTCTTCCTCTTTCGGTACGAATTGGGATATTCTGTAAGTTAGGATTGTTTGAACTTAAACGACCAGTTGCAGCTACAGTTTGCATATAATCGGTATGAACCCTTTTAGAAACTGGATCTACCTGTAATGGCAAAGCTTCTACATAAGTATTTTGTAGTTTTACAAGAGAACGCCAATCTAGGATTGCAGCAACAATCTCATTGTCTTTGGCTAAATAGCTTAAGATTTCTTCGCCAGTTGCATATTGACCAGTTTTAGTTTTCTTTTGCTTTGCTCCACCAATTTTTAATTTATCAAATAAGATGTCTCCTAATTGTTTAGGTGATGCAAGGTTGAATTGTTCTCCTGCGATTTCGTAAATTTTAGCTTCTAATGTTTTAATATCCTTACCTAATTCTTCAGATAGTGATTTTAAAAAGTCAACATCTAGTCTGATTCCTTCAGTTTCCATAGCAGCCAAAACACTAACCAACGGAATTTCGATTTCGTCGAATAATTTTTTAGTTCCGGTTTTGTCTAATTCTGTGGTGAATATCTCTTTAAGTTGCAACGTTACATCGGCATCTTCTGCAGCGTATTCCTTTATATCTTCGAGTGCAACATCGCGCATCGATTTTTGATTCTTTCCTTTTTTACCAATTAAATCTTCAATTGATTTTGGAGAATATTTTAAATATGTTTCTGATAAAATATCCATATTATGACGCATGTCTGGATTAATCAGGTAATGCGCAATCATAGTGTCAAATAATTTTCCTTTTACAGAAACACCATAATTCAATAATATTTTTAAATCATATTTTAAATTCTGACCAATCTTTTCGATTGCTTCATTCTCAAAAAACGGAATAAATTTTTCAATCAATGCTTTTGCTTCTTCTTGGTTTTCTGGAAACGGAACATAGAATCCTTTTCCTTTTTCGTAAGAAAATGAAATTCCAACCAATTCGGCGTGTAAAGCATCTAATCCTGTAGTTTCAGTATCAAAACAAACAGAAGTTTGGTTTTGTAAATTTTGTAAAAGCAATTTTAAACCTAAATCTCCTTGAATAATTTGATAAGAGTGAGGCGTGTTTTCTAGATTATTGTAAAAAGAAGTTCTTTGCGCTTCTGGATTTTCTTCATCAGTAGTAGCACTTCCGAAAAGATCAAATTGATCATCATTTTTCGGTTGTGGTTTTTTGTATAGTTTAGCATCAGGAGCAGCTGCAGTAGCTGTTAATCCGCTTCCATCTGCTTTAAAAAGATTGTCAAATTGTTCCGCCATTCTTCTAAATTCCAATTCTTGAAAAATAGCATCCGTTTTTTCGATATCAGGACGAGTTAATTCGTAATCAGATTCGTTAAAAGTTACAGGACAATCTAGTAGGATAGTTGCCAATGTTTTAGATAGTAAGCCTTTCTCAGCGTTAGCCTCGATATTCTCTTTCATTTTTCCTTTTAGCTTGTCAGTATTTGCCAAAAGGTTTTCCATTGAACCATATTCTTTCAATAGTTTTTTGGCAGTAACTTCTCCAACTCCTGGAAGCCCCGGGATATTATCGGCAGCATCGCCCATCATACCAAGAAAATCAATTACTTGTTCCGGACGTTCGATTTCAAATTTTGCCAATACTTCAGGAACACCCCAAATTTCTATTCCGTTACCCATTCGGGCTGGTTTGTACATAAATATATTCTCAGATACTAATTGTGCAAAATCCTTATCTGGCGTTACCATAAATACTTTATAGTTTTCTTTTTCGGCTTGCTTTGCAATAGTTCCAATTAAATCATCGGCTTCAAAACCCGCAACTTCTATAATCGGGATATGCATTGCTTTTAATAATTCATGTATATAAGGTACAGCAATTTTTATAGCTTCGGGAGTTACATCACGATTGGCTTTGTACTCAGGGAATATCTCATTACGCAAAGCACTTCCTCCTTTATCAAAAGCTACTGCTAAATGATCTGGTTTTTCTCTTTTTATCACATCCAAAAGTGAGTTCATGAACCCCATAATTGCAGAGGTATCCATTCCTTTGGAGTTAATTCGCGGGTTTTTTATAAAAGCATAATAGCCACGAAAAATTAAAGCGTAAGCATCAAGAAGAAAAAGGCGTTTTTGAGTTGACATAAAAAAAATATTAGTCTGTAAAAATAAACAATTGGGTTTTAAAAACGATTCGGTTCTTGAAAATTTAATCTGGATAAACTCAAATTAGAATTGAAATGTTTTATTAGAGATGCTTTTTTGCTATCTATAGAATCGTACAGTAGTGCGTCTTTGGTAATGCTATTGTATTACTTTATTCGTAAAAGTCCTGTAAGATTGAATATTAAGTACCAAAAGTTAATGTCAAGTTAAAATTTTCAGATGATTGTTTTCTTCATTTTGTCTTCATATTACAGATGTAAATTTGGTGTATAAAATAAGAGATAATTAACTTTTAAATATTAGAAATCATGAGAAATTTAGTAATGTTATTAGTAGCAGTTTTAGGTACAAGTGCAATGGTTAGCGCAGCTACAACTCCGGTTAAAGCAACTCCAACAAAAGAAGTTAAAGCAACCAAACACCCAAAAGCAAAAACAGATAAAAAAACAAAATCTGAGAAAAAAGCAGCTCCAAAAGCAGAACCAATGAAAGCTAAAAAATAGATGTCGTTTTTGTTTTGCTTTAAATGAAGGTTGATAGCGGTAGGCAAAACAAAAAGGATAATTATTGATAAGGCTGATAAAGAAATTTATCAGCCTTTTTTGTTCGTACAGGCGTTAAATTTTTAATAATTAAAAAATTACGTTTTCATTATTTGCTTACTTTTAATTTATAAAATACAGTTTATGAATATTCTTATTGTCGAAGATAATAAAGAGCTTGCCATCGAGGTTAAAGATTTTTTGAGTGATGGTGGTTATGTATGTAAAATTGCTAATACGTGTAATGAAGCATTAGATGAAATTGGCGGAAATGATTATGATGCCATGCTGCTTGATTTAGGTTTGCCAGATGGAGATGGTTTTGATGTTTTAAAAGCGGTTCGAAAAACCAAATCCAAAATTGCAGTAATTGTTATTACCGCTCGTGGAGAATTAGACGACAGGATTGATGGATTGCATCTTGGTGCCGATGATTATCTTACCAAGCCATTTGCGCTAACAGAGTTAAGTGCACGTTTGTTTGCTGTTATTCGTAGAATGCATGGGTATACTTTAAATGATTTAATTATACATGGATTTTCGTTGCAATTACAAGATTACAAAGTAAGTTATGATGGAACGCCGATTAATTTGACCAAGAAAGAATTTGATATTTTTCAATATTTAGTATTGAATAAAAATCGTGTAATTACCAGATTACAATTAACAGAACATATTTGGGGAGATATTCTGGAGATAAATTCAGATTCAAATTTTATTGATGTTCACGTTCGTAACCTTCGAAAAAAATTAGACAAACACACTACAATTGATTGGTTTGAAACAGTAAGAAATGTTGGATATCGAATTAATACCTAGATAAAGTAATATGAAAATAAAGCATCAATTAGCCATTTTTAATGCACTAACGCGATTGTTAGTGATTTTGATTTTATGGTTAATGCTGCCTATTTTAGTTCAGAATGTGGTTTATAGACACATTAATAATGGACTTATCGAAAAAAAGAAAAAGTTTATTGAGCATTTAAATCAAAATGAAATTGATGATTTTATCGAAAATGCGGATGATTCTACTGAAACTTATTCGCAATTTTCGACTTTACATAGTGAGTTTTTGGTACTATCGAGATTGCCAAAATTACCAAATCTAGAAAAGACCACTTTTGTTAATGAGAATAGGATTATCGAAGGTGAAGAAAATGAGTATAGGATATTACGATATCATTTTACTTATGAAAATATAGGATATCAGTTAGAGATAGGTAGCAGTTTGGCAGAAATAAAAGATCTTACTTTTATTATTAAGCTCTTTATTATTATTGTCTTAGTTGTAATTGTTTTGATAACATTCTTGGCAGATACTTTTTATATAGAGTATTTACTCAAGCCTTTTTATAAAATAATAGATACTAAAATACGTAGAGTAAATGAGCCTGAAGCTTTTGATCATACTCCGATTAAGGCGCATTCGGCAGATTTTAGAGAATTAGATTCGGTTTTAAACCAAATGATGGATAGGATAGGAGAGCTATTTAAAAAAGAAAAGCAATTTATATCCAATGTTTCTCATGAACTTTTAACCCCGATTGCATTATTAAAAAATAAATTCGAGAACTTATTACAAAATGAATCTTTGGATGATAATGCAGTTGATAAAATTGCAGGCTCACTCAGGACATTGGATATGCTGAAAAAAATAATCAATAACTTATTGTTAATTTCCAGAATCGAAAATAATCAATATGCTGCCAATGAAGCAATTGATTTTTATGGAATTGTAAACGGATTGTACGATGATTTACAAGATAGGATTGATGATAAAGGATTGCAATTCTCTAATAAAATGGAGCATGATTTTAATTTTATGGGTAACAATACGCTCATGCATATCCTATTGTATAATCTAGTTACCAATGCAATAAAATATAATAAAGAGAACGGAAGTATTACTATTAGCGATGGGTTTTTAAATCAACATTACTATTTGTCTATTTCTGATTCGGGAATAGGAATGAATGAAACTCAAGTCGAAAAGATATTTAATCGATTTACCCGAATTAGTTCTGATCAGGATGGTCAAGGTTTAGGCTTGGCTATAGCCGATAGTATAGCTTCTTTTCATCATATAGAGATTAAGGTAACCTCGACTCCTAATGAGGGTACTACGTTTTTGTTATTGTTTCCAAATAGCGTCAAAGCCTAATTAAAAGTTAAAATTTTTAGGCAAGGTAAATCTTCATTTAATCTTCATTTAGCAGATATATCTTTGACCTATAAATAATGAAATAATAATAATCATAAAACTAACAATCATGAAAAAAGTATTAATGCTAGCTATAGCAGTTTTAGGAACAACAGCAATGGTAAATGCTCAAACAACTCCAGCTCAAACGACTCCAACAAAAGAAGTGAAAGCTACTAAACATGCTAAAAAGAAAGCAGATAAAAAAGCTGAAGCTACAAAAACTGAAGTAGCTAAACCAGAGGCTGCAAAAGCTAAAAAATAAGGGTTTGATTAATATTCTACTTACTATAAATTAGGGTTAATAATTTATATAAGGGGGTAGGTAGGATAATAGTTTTAGTAGGTGGAAAGCTGGTGAGTAAAATCACCAGCTTTTTTTGTTATTGTTTGCGTTAAAATTTTGATAACAAAAAGTTTTCACATATTCATTCTTTGTTACTTTGCTTAAAAATTTTTCCAATGGTCATTCGTTTTATAATTATTTGTGCTCTTTTTTTATTTATAGAGTTTTATTCTTTTCAGGCTGTTAGAACATTGATTAAGCTAAGATGGCTCCTGATAAGTTACCAAATAATAAGTTTACTACTTTTTATATTTATAATATATTCCTTTACGCAATTTGACCGTTCTATTGGGCAAACTAAGCAAACCATGTTTACAATGGGGCTGATGTTGGTGGTTTATGTACCAAAAATTGTAATAACATTAGTGCTTTTGGGCGAAGATATTTTTCGTGTAGGAGCTGGATTAGTTAACTATTTTATCGAGAATCCTAACTTAACGAAAGATAGCGTAATTCCGAGCCGAAGAAAATTTGTGAGTCAATTGGCAGTTGGTTTGGCAGCAGTTCCTTTTCTGTCTTTAATTTATGGAATTTTTGAAGGAAAATATAATTTTAAAGTAATCAAGCAAACTGTATTTTTTCCAGATTTACCAGATGCTTTTGATGGATTTACGATTACACAAATATCTGATGTGCATTCGGGAAGCTTTGATAATCCAGAGAAAATAAGCTATGCCGTTGATTTAGTAAATGAACAAAACTCGGATATGATTTTGTTTACGGGAGATATCGTTAATACGCATGCTACCGAAATGCATCCTTGGTTAGAGACTTTTAATAAAATAAAAGATCCTAAATTTGGTAAATATGCGGTTTTAGGAAATCATGATTATGGCGAATATGTTACTTGGCCATCTGAACAAAAGAAAGATGAAAACTTTGAAGCTATAAAAAGCTTATACGGACAAATTGGTTTTCAATTATTATTGAATGAACATACTTACATTCAAAAAGGAGAGGATAAAATCGCTTTGGTAGGTGTTGAAAATTGGGGACATAATTTTAAAAAAGCGGGTGATTTAAATAAAGCTTCGCAAGGTGTTCAACAAGATGATTTTAAGGTATTAATGAGTCATGATCCTAGTCATTGGGAGTATGAAATAAAAAATCATCCTAAGAATTTTCACCTTACTTTGTCAGGACATACTCATGGAATGCAGTTTGGGATTGAAATTCCGGGCTATTTTAAATGGAGCTTGGCACAATATGTGTATAAACAATGGGCTGGCTTGTATGAAAACGCAGGTCGCTATGTATATGTAAATCGTGGTTTTGGATTTCATGCTTATCCAGGACGTGTAGGGATTATGCCCGAAATAACCGTGATTGAACTAAAAAAAGGGAAGGATGTGGCATAATTCGTTAAAAATGCTACATTTGTATATAATAATCTCTTTTTAGTAGATTTAAAAAGATTAAATAGTTGATTTTATGTCAAAATTTGGAGAACTTATAAATGCTCAAGTTCCAGTGTTAATTGATTTTTACACCGATTGGAACGAATCATCAGTGTCAATGCATCCTGTAATAAAAGATGTTGCAGCTGCGCTAGGCGATAAAGCCAAAGTCATTAAAATTGATGTGGATAAAAATCAGGAATTGGCTGATGCACTAAGAATAAAAGGACTACCTACTTTAATGATTTATAAAGAAGGTCAAATGATTTGGAGGCAATCCGGCGAATTGGATGCAAATACTATTATAGGGATTGTACAAGAACAATTCTAATTTCTTCTGAATACTAAACTTGTAGTATTCTTTATGTGTTTTATTAAATGACCGTATGTTTAATAAATAACATCAAATATAAAATTGTTTTCCTTTAAATAATCTAATGTTTTTGGTAATGCAAATTTAAGGTTTTGCGATGCTTTAATGCTATCGTGAAAAACAATTACGCTTCCTGATTTTACATTTTTTATTACATTCTGTAAGCACTTTTCTGGAGATATGCTTCGGTCAAAATCTGCGCTTAAAACATCCCACATTATTATTTTATACCCCAATTGGCGTAATTGTGTCGATTGCGATTTGGTGATTTTGCCATAAGGAGGACGAAAAATCTTAGGCTGAAGATTTTCAGTAGAAGATTTCTGGATTTGTTTGCCGCATAAAAGACTATTGTCTAAATACGTTTTTGTGGTCGTTTTCCAGCCTTTTAAGTGATCATAAGTATGATTTCCTATCGAATGACCTTCGGTGATTACTTTTTTGAAAATTTCGGGGTGTTTTTCGATGTTATTGCCAATGCAAAAGAAAGTGGCTCTGGCATCGCGTTTTTTTAGTTCAGATAAAACCCATTCTGTGATTTCGGGAGTTGGACCGTCATCAAAAGTTAAATAAACTTTATTCTCCTTATTAGGAATGTCCCAATAATAGTTAGAGAAGAATCGTTTTATCAGCTTGTTCGTCTTAATCCAGTAAAAACTCATTTTCTGAAATTTTAGTTTATGTAAAAATAAAAAATGTAGCGGTATTTTTCAATAGCGCTACATTTTTTAATTATTATATTTTTAGAATATTATTTATTCTTTTTCACGACCAAATCGCTCGAAAACATTTACATAAGTATTGAAAATTGCTTTTTGCTTGTTGTAAAAAGGTAAATCTTTACTTTCCTTCATTACTTGTAATAAGCTTCTGTATCTTTCGATATCAGTAATTATATCAATAGCCAGACTTGTTTGTTCAGATGGGTCTAAATGGCTGTAATAATCTAGATTTTCTTTGTATTTGTTTATTAACTTTTCTAGTAAATCATGTGCTTTGGCTTTTTCGCCAACATCATAATATCCTTTAGCAAAAGGCTCAACTAATGAGTAATAACCAAATTTATCTAATGGCATTTTTGTCATAGCTAAATTGATAATATTTTTGGCTTTGTCAATTTTACCTTCAGTAATTAATTGTTTCATTAATCTGGAAAGATTAGTACGATACGTGATACTGTTACGTCTTGTTTCTGGATCATGATAAATTTTATCGCTTTCGCTATTACCCCAATCCCATTTCATTACGATATCATACATTTTATCGGCATCAATTTGTCCCATATCCATTGGTCCGCCATCTTTATTAGGAACGGTTTTAATTGGTACAAGTTTATACACCATTCCGTCTAATTGTAGATAGTTTTTTAGCCATAAATAATCTTCATCATCAAAAGCACCACCACTAAAATAAATTGGTCTTTTCCAATCGTTATTAGCTAATATATCAAGCATCATTAAACGATTTTTGTATAAAGCACTTCCTTTAATATCAATGTCGATATAAGGAACAATAGAGTCGTAATACTTAGGAGCAACTACTTTATTCTTGATAATATTATCCTTGTTTATAGTAAGACGGAGTTTATTAGTTGGATAAAAGTGAATCGTTTGTCCGTTTTGCATTTCAACTGTTGACTTAGGGTTTTTTATAAAATCAATAAAACCTTTAATGTCCCAACGACTATCTATTTTTGGAATATGCGCCACATAATCTAATTTATCACCTACATATTGTTCATGAACAAAAGATATTGGTAATGCATTCGATTCGTATGTTTTTGTTTTCATCTGATCGATATACCAATCGGTCATGAATAGACTTGTATTTACGATTTTAACATCGGTTCTTATTTTCTCTATTTCCTGAGCGTACCATAACGGGAAGGTATCATTATCTCCAATGGTATATAAAATGGCATTAGGATCACATGAGTTTAAATACGCTTTAGCCATTGCTACAGCAGTATATTTATTAGATCTATCATGATCATCCCAGTTTTGAGAAGCCATAAGTATCGGAGCAGCAAGTAAGCTTCCGGCAATAACTATAGGTCCGGCAATTCTTGGTGCTATATATTTCTGCAGGGTTTCATAGAGTGCGTAGACCCCAAATCCTATCCAGATTGCAAATACATAAAAGGATCCGACTAATGCATAATCTCTCTCTCGAGGTTCAAAAGGTCTTTCGTTTAGGTAAATTTTTAATGCTAAACCAGTAAATAAGAATAAAGCTAATAGGACATAGAAACTTTTTAAATCTTTATTTGCATGGTACATTAAACCAATTAAACCAAGGATGAAAGGCAAGAAGAAGTAAACATTTCTTCCTTTATTATTTAATACATCCGATGGTAAATTGTCTTGAGAACCTAAATGAATTGAATCCATAAATTTGATTCCACTGATCCAGTTTCCATCTAAATTATCATATTTCCCTTGAGTGTCACTTTGGCGACCTACAAAGTTCCACATTAAATATCTCCAGTACATATATCCGAATTGGTATTCGAACATAAAGCTAAAGTTGTCTGCAGTTGTTGGTTTTTCAACAATTAAATAATCGCCATAACTTCTTAAGAATTTCACATAACCCTCATTATCAATTTGTTTTTGAGCGTATGCTTTTCTGAATTCAGTGATTGTTTTTTCAACTTCATGTCTAAGTTGAGCAGTTGCTTTGTTAAACTCATCCTCAGATAATTGACTTGGGTCGATACCGTATTTTTGCAAATCATCTTCATAAGGATAATTTGGGTTTATCTTAAATGCAGGAGGATTAGTAAAGTTAATGTAGTTTTCTACATGCTCAGTACTCCACATTCTTGGTAAAAAAGCTTTTTGGGCATCGTCAGTATTTTGTACTGCATTTTTATAATTATTGGTAATAATATATTTACCAGTTTTATAGTCTCTTTCGTAATTCGGTTTTTTGTCTAGATAAGGAGTGTTTTTATCTAATCCTGCAAAAACTTCCGTGTATTGAGGTCCGTAAAACAATGGGTTTACACCGTATTGTTCACGGTTGTAATATGCAAGTACTTCGGTCGCATCCGAAGGTTTGTTTTCGTTAATTACAGTATTAGCATTTGCTCTGATAGGTAGCATTAACCAAGTAGAGAATCCAATTAAAATGAATAAGATACAAAGAATTATAGTGTTGTAAAAAACAAGTCCTTTTTGTTTTGTGTAACGTAATCCAAAATAAAAGAAAGCGATAAAAGCTAAGGCAACAAATATAGTTCCTGAGTTAAAAGGTAATCCCATTTCGTTAACCATGAAAATCTCGGTTTTACCAAAGAAAGCCATCGTTAAAGGAAGTAATAATATAAAGATAAATAATAAGACAGCTACAACTACTATATTGGCAACAATGAAGTTTTTGATAGTAACTTTTTCGTAATTTTTAAAGAAATAAAGAAATCCAATTGCTGGAATTGTAAGCAAAGCCATGAAGTGTACTCCAAATGAAAGACCTACAACTAATGAAATAATTAGTAACCATTTATTTCCTCTTGGAGTATTCATGTCTTGTTCCCAACGTAATCCCAACCAAAAAAGTAAAGCGATTAATAAGGATGCCATAGCATAAACCTCTGCTTCGACAGCATTAAACCAGAAACTATCAGAAAAAGTATAGGCTAGAGCCCCTACAAAAGAACTTCCTAAAATTACAATAGCGTTATTTTGATTTACTTCGGCAAAACGACCAACTAATTTTTTAAGGATAATAGAGGACGACCAGAACATGAATAATATTGTAAAGGCACTTGAAAAAACAGACATCATATTAACCATTAATGCCACATGCTGGTTATCTATTGCAAACATGGCAAAGAAAGCACCCATCATTTGGTATAAAGGGGCACCAGGAGGGTGACCAACTTCAAGCTTAGCTGCTGTAGCGATGTACTCGCCACAATCCCAAAAACTCATGGTAGGTTCGACAGTTAGGGTGTAAGTTATTAAAGCGATTGTAAATGTTAACCAACCAATAATTGTATTCCATTTATTAAAGTTGAATTGTGCCATATTTAGGTATTAAAAATTTGTCCTTATTTTATCTTACAAAGAAAATGTTTTTTTATGTAATCAAACTAGCATTAACAAATTTTTCTAAAAAAGTAATTACAAAAACTAACATGTTGTTTCTGAATAGGTTTCGAGAAACGGCGGAGCTTTGTTCGAAAAAAAATCAATTTTTTTTCAAATTTTTGTTCAAAAAGTTTGCGCAAACTAAAAAAAGCTTTAAATTTGCACTCGCTTAACAGCACTGCTGGTCTATGGTGTAATGGTAACACAACTGTTTTTGGTGCAGTCTTTCAAGGTTCGAGTCCTTGTAGACCAACATAAGAAGCCTCTCAATCGAGAGGCTTTTTTTATGCAATAAAGTCAGATGTCTTAGGAGATTTTAAAAAAAAACTTCATGGGGAGATGATGATAAGTTTAAAAAGAGAGATTGCTGTTTGGTAATCTCTCTTTTTATTTAATTTTTTTTCAATTTGATTTTTTTGTAAAAAGGTTTTGTTGTATGGTGCGATATAAAAAAATTTGCACAAACTAAAAAAAGCTTTAAATTTGCACTCGCTTAACAGCATTGCTGGTCTATGGTGTAATGGTAACACAACTGTTTTTGGTGCAGTCTTTCAAGGTTCGAGTCCTTGTAGACCAACATAAAAAGCCTCTCAATCGAGAGGCTTTTTTTATGGAATAAAGTAAAAGAAAGAAAATCTAATTTTTGAAATTCCAAATTCCAATTCTGGATCATGTGCAAAAGCTGGGGATGTAAATAAAGCAAAACGATCAATAAGGTTTTTTGTCTTTCTTTTAATTGTGTTTTTAAACAGTATAATTTTTATTTTGAAAATAATAGCTGATTTGTAAAACCGCATGTTGGTGTTTTACGTATATTAAATATCGCAAAAAAAATACTGCGGCATTTTTGTTTTGACTAAATAGTAATGGGTTAATTCTAAAACCTGCGGGATTACAAAATAATGCAAACGATACTTTAATATTCTGAGGTTACTTATTTGTAAATAAAATTGATTATATGCTAAAATTTCTTCTATTTGATCGCACTTCGGGTCAACAAGTTTTTTTTGTATTTCTTTAGTAATGTTCATGTCTTAAAAAATGATATTTCTCAACACAACTACCTGTCTACTAGTGTTTTATGTATATTTGATTCGGCAAAAAAAATACTGCAGTTCATTTTTGTTTTAACTAAATAATAATTCTAAAAATCAAAATTATGGACAATTTTAAAAAAAAAATCAAATTTGCGAAGATGGATTCTTCAGAAATGAAAGAAGTACAAGGAGGGAGGATATTGAGTCGTTTAGTAAAACCTGTTGGTAATCTTATCGGTGATGAGTTCAAGCTTCTTCAACTTAGGGGGGGCTATTGAATAATGCAGTTGATGTAATTGATTGATGTAATTTAAGTTATTGAATTAGAGTATTTTGAAAAAATGCTAAAAATGAGAAATTTAGGTTTCTCATTTTGTATATTTTACAGCGAGCTGCTGTAAATTATAAATAGTAATGTTGTTTTGAGATCAATCCCAAAATCTATGCGATTACAAAGTAAAGTAAATGATATTCTATATATCTGAAGTTAATTTTTTTAACAAATTGATTTAGAATACACTTCTGTGATACGGTTTTTTACAATTATTTAATTGTGTTTCATGGCTAAATAATATAGTTTTTATCTCGAAATAATAATAATTTTGCAATTAACTTCTTGATTGTCAATATTTTATGTATATTTGATCTAATAAAAAATACTGTAGTTTATTTTTGTTTAACTAAATAATAATTATAAAAATTAAAATTATGGACAATTTAAAAAAATTTGAGTTTGAGAAGTTAGATTCTTCTGAAATGAAACAAGTACAAGGGGGAGGTTTGCTGGATGAAGTTGGAAAGCTAATAGTTGTTTTAGAGCCTATTATTGCTCCATTACTAAATGCAGTAGCATAAAGGAACGCATTGAAATTCTTTAAGTCTAAAATTATTAACACAAAAGCTTCTCAATTGAGAAGCTTTTGTGTTAATGGTGATTGTGTTCTTAAATTTTAAAAGTTATTACTGGGCGGATCGCATGATTTACTAAATCTTCGCTAATGCTTCCGTTAAAGAAGTGTGCGAATCCAGTTCTTCCATGTGTGCACATTCCGATTAAATCAGCGTCAACACTATTAGAGAAATTTATAATACCGTTTTCTATATTAGTGTCGTTGTAAATGTTGGTTGAATAATTATTAAGATTGAATGGGGCGATAAAATCATTCATTATTTTTTCGGCAACATGAGTCGGTTTGAAACTATTTGGAGTGCAAATCATGACTAAATGTAATTTAGAATCGAAGAATTTGGTAAATTCAATCAATTTTTTAAAAGGTTTTTCAGTTTCTTTTGAGAAATCTGAAGCAAAAACAAAATTTGTAGTTTTAAAAGTTTCCATGTGTTTTTTAATGACCAAAACTGGAATTTCAGAATGGCGAACTACTTTTTCAGTATTCGATCCTATAAGTAATTCTTCAAATCCAGAAGAGCCATGTGAGCCCATAACGATTAAGTCGATTTCATGTTCATTACTTACTTTTGCAATTCCTTCAGCTGGTCTGTCGAGTTTTACCATCTCAGTTATTGTAAGTCCGTCTAGGTAGGGTCTCTCGGTGATTTTAGAAAGCATTTCGTTGGCTTTTTTCATAAATAACATGGTCTCAGGGATGCTGATTCCGCCAGTAATTGCATCATTCATTTGGCTAGGTAATTCTAGTGTATGAAGTATGATTATCTCAGAGTTATTTTTTTTAGCGATTTGTGCAGCGGCTTTTAAAGCGTCTTCTGCATGCTCAGAAAAATCGGTAGGAACTAAAATGCGTTTCATAACTTTGTGGTGTTAAATTATGTGAAAAATCATTTATTTTAATGCTTTAATAAAGATAAGAAATATTTTTACAGCAATCAATTTATTTTGATTTATAAAAAAACACTATATTTGCACCGTTATTTATTAAAATCTAAATAATGAGGGGACTAAATGTCCCCTCTTTTTATAAAAGTATGACATTTAAAGAAAAAGTAAACGTATTAATAGCTGAAGGTCTCTTAGAAAAACCATCAATTTTTTTAATAGACTTAACCATTACCGATGCTTTCAAGATAATTGTATCTTTGGATGGAGATAATGGTGTGCTCTTGCAAGACTGTATTGATGTTAGCCGTGCTATTGAGAATAATTTGGACAGAGAAGAACAAGATTTTTCTTTGGAAGTGGCTTCGGTAGGAGTTGGTTCACCATTAAAAATGGTTAGACAATACAAGAAGAACATTGGTAGAACATTGATTGTGAATACTAATGGTGAAAAAATTGAGGCTGAATTAGTTGATGCTAATGAAGATTTCATAATTTTGTCTTGGGAAGCAAGAGAACCTAAGAAAATAGGAAAAGGAAAAGAAACAGTTCAAAAAGAGCAACAAATACCTTATACAGAAATTAAAGAGGCAATTGTTACAGTAACATTTTAATTAAAGAATTCGCATGGAAAATTTAGCATTAATCGATTCATTCTCAGAGTTTAAAGATGATAAACTTATTGATCGTGTAACGCTTATGGCAATTTTAGAAGATGTATTTAGAAATGCATTGAAGAAAAAATACGGTTCAGATGATAACTTCGATATTATCATAAATCCTGATAAGGGAGATATGGAAATTTGGAGAAGAAGAGTAATCGTTGCCGACGAAGATCTAGATTTTGAAAATGAAGAAATTACTTTGACTGAAGCAAGAAGAATTGAAGCGGATTTTGAAATTGGTGAAGAAGTTTCTGAAGAAGTAAAATTAATTGATTTAGGTAGAAGAGCTATTTTAGCTTTGCGTCAAAACCTTATTTCTAAAATACATGAACACGATAATACAAATCTTTACAAGCAATTTAAAGATATTATTGGAGATATTTATACTGCCGAAGTGCATCATGTTCGCCCAAGAGTTGTAATTTTGGTCGATGATGAAGGAAATGAAATTGTTTTACCAAAAGAAAAACAAATCCCATCTGACTTTTTCCGTAAAGGAGATAACGTTCGTGGTATTATTGAAAGTGTTGAATTAAAAGGGAATAAACCTCAAATTATTATGTCTAGAACTTCTGAGAAGTTTTTAGAGAAATTGTTTGAACAAGAAATTCCTGAAGTTTTCGACGGTTTAATTACAGTTAAAAATGTAGTTAGGATTCCTGGTGAAAAAGCAAAAGTAGCGGTAGATTCTTATGATGACAGAATTGACCCAGTTGGAGCTTGTGTAGGTATGAAGGGATCTCGTATTCACGGAATTGTACGTGAGTTAGGAAACGAAAATATAGATGTTATTAATTATACTAGTAACATTCAATTATATATTACCAGGGCTTTAAGTCCTGCAAAAGTATCTTCAATTAAGATTAATGAAGAAACAAAAAGAGCCGAAGTTTTCTTGAAATTAGAAGAAGTTTCTAAAGCTATCGGTAGAGGTGGTCATAACATTAAACTGGCTGGCCAATTAACAGGTTATGAGCTTGATGTTATTAGAGAAGGTGATGTAGCAAGCGGTGAAGACGATGACGTAGAATTAACTGAGTTCTCTGATGAAATCGAAGATTGGGTTATCGAAGAGTTTGCTAAAATAGGATTAGATACTGCAAAAAGTATTTTAAAACAAGAAGTAGAAGATTTAGTAAGAAGAACAGACCTAGAAGAGGAAACGATTTTAGATGTAATGCGAATACTAAAAGAAGAGTTTGATAGTTAGTCTATCTTTCTCACAACACAACGAATAGGTAATAATAAAAAGGTTTTATGTCTGAAGAGAGAGTAATAAGAATAAACAAGGTTTTAAGGGAATTAAATATTTCATTAGAAAGAGCTGTGGATTATCTAAAAGATAAGGGAATTGCTATTGATGCAAATCCAAACGCAAAAATTTCTAATCAGGAATTTAATATCCTACAAAGCCAATTTGCGGGCGATAAGGGAAATAAGGAGGCTTCTAAAGAAGTTGGTGAGGAAAAGAGAAAAGAGAAAGAAGCATTGCGTGTAGAACGCGAAAAAGAAATTGAAGACAAACGCAAACAAGACGAAGAGCGCCAAAAACAACAAGAGGTTATAAAAGCGAGAGCTGTTGTAACTGGTCCAGTTCAAGTTGGTAAAATTGATTTAAATCCGAAAAAGCCTGCAATTATTCCAAACACTCCTTCAGTAGCAGAGCCAGAAAAAGTTGAAATACCTAAGGAAGTTGTAAAGCAAGAAAAACCTGTTCAAAAAGAGGTAGTTCAACCTGTACAACCACCAGTTCCTGTTGCTGAGAAAAAAGAAGAAAAACCTGTTGTTGAGAAAGTTGTTGAGAAAAAAGAGTCTAAGCCAGTTGTAGTTGCTCCAGTAAAGGAACCTGTTGTAAAAGCAGAACCTGTTGCTCCAGTTACGCCTCCTGTTGAAGAATCGATAACAACACAATATCAAAAATTATCTGGTACTACTCTTACTGGTCAAACAATTGATTTATCTCAATTTAATAAGCCTAAAAAGAAGAAAGAAGATCCAAAGATAACTCCTAATAAACCAGGAGCTCCAGGAGCAGCTGCAAATAACGCTAATAAAAATAAGCGTAAAAGAATTGCTCCTAAGCCAGGTGCGCCTAGACCGGCAACGCCACCAGGAACACCAAATCCTAATAAAATTACTCCAAATACAGGAGGAGCTGGAGGAGGATTTAATGCTAACAGAAGTGCAAGACCAGGTTTTGTAAAAGGAAACCGTCCTGCAATTGTTGCAAAAGTAGAGCCTACTGAAGAGGAAGTAAAAAACCAAATTAGAGAAACGCTTGAAAAACTACAAGGTAAAGGTGGAAAATCAAAAGCTGCTAAATACCGTAGGGATAAGAGAGACACACACCGTCAGAAATCTGATGATGAGCAAAGAGCTTTAGACGAAGGAAGTAAAACTATTAAAGTTACTGAGTTTGTTACTGTAGGTGAAATTGCAATTATGATGGATGTGCCAATTACTAAAGTTATTGGTACTTGTATGTCACTTGGTATCATGGTTACCATGAACCAGCGTCTTGATGCAGAAACATTAACTATTGTAGCCGATGAGTTTGGTTATGAAGTTGAGTTTATTACTGTAGATATCGAAGAAGCTATCGAAGTAGTTGCAGATAAAGAAGAAGATTTAGTTGTAAGAGCGCCAATTGTTACTGTAATGGGTCACGTCGATCACGGTAAAACATCTTTACTGGATTATATCCGTAAAGAAAATGTTATCGCTGGTGAGTCTGGAGGAATTACACAACACATTGGAGCATACGGTGTAACATTGGATAATGGTCAAAAAATCGCATTTTTAGATACACCAGGTCACGAGGCGTTTACCGCGATGCGTGCACGTGGAGCTCAAGTTACCGATATTGCTATTATTGTAATTGCGGCGGATGATGATATCATGCCACAAACAAAAGAGGCGATTTCTCACGCACAAGCTGCAGGGGTACCAATTATATTTGCTATAAATAAAGTTGATAAGCCAAATGCTAACCCTGAGAAAATTAAAGAAAGATTGGCAAGTATGAATTTACTTGTAGAAGATTGGGGAGGAAAAATCCAATCGCATGATATTTCTGCAAAAACAGGATTAGGTGTTAAAGACTTATTAGAAAAAGTATTATTAGAGGCTGAGATTTTAGATTTAAAATCAAACCCTAATAAAGCAGCACAGGGAACTGTTGTTGAGGCTTTCTTAGATAAAGGAAAAGGATATGTTTCGACTATCTTAGTACAACACGGAACGCTTAAAATTGGAGATTATATGCTAGCTGGAAAACATCATGGTAAAATTAAAGCCATGCATGATGAAAGAGGGCATACAGTTCTAGAAGCTGGTCCGTCAACTCCAGTATCTGTTTTAGGTTTAGATGGTGCGGCAACTGCAGGTGATAAGTTTAATGTATTTGAAGATGAAAAAGAAGCAAAACAAATTGCGTCTAAACGTTCTCAATTAATGCGTGAACAATCTGTACGTACACAAAGACATATTACATTAGACGAAATTGGTCGTCGTATTGCCCTTGGTCAATTTAAAGAATTGAACGTGATTCTTAAAGGTGACGTGGATGGTTCTGTTGAAGCATTATCTGATTCGTTCTCTAAATTGTCTACTGAAGAAATTCAAATTAATATTATCCATAAAGGAGTTGGAGCGATTACTGAAACTGACGTTATGTTGGCTTCTGCATCAGATGCGATTATTATCGGATTTAATGTTCGTCCAGCAGGAAATGCAAGACAGTTAGCAGATAAAGAAGAAATCGATATCCGTTACTACTCTATTATTTATGCTGCTATCGATGACTTAAAAGATGCAATGGAAGGAATGTTAGCTCCTGAAATGAAAGAGGAAATTCTTGGAACTGCAGAAATTAGAGAGATATTCAAAATTTCTAAAGTTGGATCTATTGCAGGATGTATGGTGATGGATGGTAAAATTGCAAGAAACTCTAAAATCAGAATTATTAGAGAAGGTGTTGTAGTATTTACTGGAGAGTTATTGGCATTGAAACGTTTCAAAGACGATGTTAAAGAAGTTTCTAAAGGATACGATTGTGGTATTCAAATTAAGAACTTCAATGATATCGAAGAGCGTGATGTGATCGAGGCTTACCATGAAGTAGCAATCAAAAAGAAATTGAAATAGAATTTTATATTTTCAAAAAAAAATCCCGACTTGTCGGGATTTTTTTGTTATGTGCTAGAATTTCTTTTTACCAAAAGAATAAGATACGGTTAAAGAAGGTCCGTTATATCCCCATTTTAAATAACCTTGTGCTCTGTTTTTTTCTGCATCTACAGTGAAGTTTAGTCCTGTATAACCTAAAGCGAGATCTAAGTTCTTTACGACTTCATACATGAGGGAGAAATTGTAACTAATGATTTTTCCGTCTATGTTGTCTATTTTTACTGAAAGGTAACTAATATTACCATTGAGAGCTAGTCTATCTGTAAAAGCATACCCACCCCATATTCCTATATCTGGTAGAGGAGCGGTAAAACCAAAGCTATCTTCATAGCCAATACTTGCGGTATTTCCTTCGAAGTTGATACCGACATCACTTTTTAGAACGTGTACTCCAAGCATTAAGCCTAATTCATATTTCGGACTAGTAAGAAATGCGTAGCCATATGAAATCATATAGATATTCGTATCAAAAAAGGCTGTAATGTCTGAATTAACGGTATAGGTATGATCTTTAAACTCGATATCTTTTTGTAGTGTATGATGAGAATCACGATTTAGGTTAAAGTAACTGAGGTCTAATCTTGATCTACGAGATATTCGCCATTGTAAATTAGCTAAGAAAGTAGTTGTTGATTCGCGGAAGCCTAAATCATCTTCAAAATCTATTGTTGTTCCAAAAGTATGATTTTGATTTCCTACTTCAACCTTAGTGTTGTTTATAGGAAAAAAAATACCAGCAGTAACCTTAAAGCGCTTAACAAACCATGGCGGAGTAGGTTTTTGTTTTTTGAAGGAATTGAAATCATTAATGGATCCTTCTTCTATTGTTAAATCTTGAGGGTCTAGACTATAAAGAGAGCTGTTAAAAGGCTCATTTGGCAGACTAGCGACTTCTTCTTGTGAACATGCTAGAATTGGCAGTAATAACATTCCAAATAACAGTGCGCTTGTTGAAAAAACTTTTGATTTCATGATTATGTTTTTTTAAGATGTTGGCTTAGTTGTATTAGGTAAAAGTTAATTATGTGAATGTGACTACAAAATTCAGTAGTTTATTGATATAAAACGTAAATATTAAGAATGGATAGGTTGCAAATTAGAATATGAAACAGAAAGATGAAATATGTTTAGAAGCGACAAAAGTATTATTCCGTCCTTTATATAAGTGTTACTTGTTATTTGTACTCTAAATTATAGGAGTATTGGTAATCAAATGTGTTTTGTTTTATATGGTATAAATTAAAATGGGTTAAGGAATTTTTATCATGAAAATGCTTTTGTTGTGTTAAAGGAGCTTTTGTGGTGTAAATGTTTTTAATCAAGTTTTTTATGAGGTTTAAAATATTTCATATTATTAAGGGATTAACGTCTTTTAAAGTTAATTCAAAAAATGTTGCTTACAATTTTACAAATGTTGAGCAGCTAAGAGAAGTTATGCCAGGTTTGTTACAGGGGTATTTGTCTGAGGAAGAAATGCCAAATAGTTTAATGTTGTTACCGCCACCTCCAGAATATACTTCTGCGTCTTTTTCTATTGATTTAGAATATGCAAAAAGAGCAGTTGAATCTTATGATGATATGCGATTCATGCAAGCTAAGAAGGATGCTAATCTCTCTTTTCCCGCAGCGGCAAAATCTTTTGAATCAACTTTAGGGATTGTAATTAGTGAAGAAAAGACTCCTAAGCTTTATATACTTATGCGTAGAATAATGACAGATGCAGGTTTGTCAACCTATGCGGCTAAAAATCATTATAACAGAGAGCGTCCATTTGTGATGAATAATGTCAAAACTTGTACTCCGGAGCAAGAGGAAGTTCTTCGTAAAGTTGGTTCATTTCCTTCTGGTCATACTGCTGTAGGGTGGGCGTGGGCATTAGTATTTAAAGAAATTTTCCCTGAGAATGAAAAAATGATTTTGGAACGAGGGTATGATTTTGGCGAAAGCCGTATTATTTGTCATGCGCATTGGTATAGCGATGTAGAAATGGGTAGGGTGATGGGTAAGGTAACTGTGGATAGGCTTAGAGATAATGCAGATTTTCAAAAAGATTTGGCTGCGGCTAAAAAAGAAGTGAGGCAATACAAGAATAATATACTTTAAGAATGGAGTTTGTTTTTAATGGGGGATAATAATAATTGTACCTAAGAATTGGGCGAGAATGAGGATGGTTGGTATTTGGAAATAATGAGCTTAAAGGAAGGGTTGTATTGATTAAGAATTCTAGATTTTTAAGTTTTATCTATTTGAATATGTGTGATTTGGGTAGTTTTTTAGAGTTATTTGGTAAAATAAAACTGCCTTTAGTTAAGGCTAATAAAAAAGACAAAATCCATTCAAGTTGAATGGATTTTGTCTTTTTCTTATGTGTTAAAATGATGATTTTATTTGCCTGGTTTGATAAGAAATACATTTTTATATCTCTTTTTTATGTCGGCTAAATTTCTCTCAGCTTCAATTTTACTTTTAAAATTTCCAACCATAACTTTATAGTTTGGGGTGTTGAAAATTATTGTTCCATCGATGTTTTTGAACTCTTGTTTGAAGTCAATCAGTGTTTTTTTTGCTTCTTCACTCTTGCCGCTAAAAATCTGGATTTTGTAACTGTCGTTAACGCTAATTGACGGGTTAATTTTACGTTTTTCATTCAATAATTGCTCGAATTTGGGGTCTTGGTTTAGTGCAATGTTTTGATCTTGTGCGTTAATGTTATATGCCAAAACTAGTAGTAATGATGTGTAAAGTGTTTTCCTTCTAGGGGTTAAAATTCTCATAATGTGATGGTTTTTATGCAAAAATAGTATTTAATATATAAATAGATATTAGAAAAATTATTTAGAATTGATATAAATTGGTATTTAAGACTATTTTAAGGTTTTGAGAATAGTTCTTAAATTGTATTTTTGTGCAAGTTTTAAAAGAAGGTATTCTTTTTTGTGTAATTCGTATACAGAAAAAACCGTACCAAATTTTAGTAGATAATCATTATACAATATGGAAAAGGTGGGTAACCATAATTCGATCTCAAGGAAATTATTTTTAAGCTTAGGGCTAACGTTAATTTTCTCGCTAACTTCATTTGCACAAGATGCTGCTGCTCCAGCAGCGCCTGATGCTGCTGCTACTGTAGCAACTCAGGGAGGTGATCCGGTAAAGGGTAAAGAACTTTTTAATGCAAATTGTGCTGCATGTCATAAACTAGATGGGAAATCGACAGGTCCTGAATTAAGAGGCGTGTCGGCAAAACATGATAAAGCTTGGTTGTACAAGTGGATTCATAATAGCTCTGATTTGATTAAATCAGGTGACCCAGTTGCTGTGAAGCTTTTTGCTGATCACAACAAAGCAGTGATGACTCCATTTCCTCAATTATCAACAGGGGATATTGATAACATTATTGCTTATACTTCTGAGCCTAAGGCTGAGCCTAAAACTCCAACGGCAACTGCTGCTGTTCCGGGTACAGGAGGTGAAAGTGGGGCTATTTCTAATAGCGTAATCCTAGGGGCACTTGCTCTGGTAATGGGTATGTTAGTAGTGATGCTTTACTTAGTAAACAATGTATTAAGAAAAGTTGCGAAAGCAAATGGAATCGATGTTGCTCCAAAAGAGCCAAGAGTTTCATTATGGAAAGCGTTTGCTAGAAATCAATTTTTGGTTTTAGTTGCTTCTATATTCCTGTTATTGGCAAGTGGTTATTTTGTGTATGCTTACTTAATGCAAGTAGGTGTAGATCAGAATTATGAGCCAATTCAGCCAATTCACTATTCTCACAAAATTCACGCAGGAGATAACGAAATCAATTGTAAATATTGTCACTCTGCTGCTCGTGTAAGTAGGACTGCTGGTATTCCTTCTTTGAATGTTTGTATGAACTGTCATAAAAACATATCAGAGGTTGCTGAATCTACTGCTACTCCTGAGTACAGCAAAGCATTCTATGATGAGCAAATCCAAAAATTGTATAATGCAGTTGGATGGGATAAAGCTACTCAAACATATACAGGGAAAACACAACCAGTAAAATGGGTTCGTATTCATAATTTACCTGATTTTGTATACTTTAATCACTCACAACACGTTTCGGTTGCTGGTATCGAATGTCAAACTTGTCACGGTCCAGTACAAGAGTATGAAATCATGAAACAGTATTCTAAATTAACAATGGGATGGTGTATTGATTGCCATAGAAAAACTGATGTTAAGATGGAAGGAAACGAGTATTATGCTAAAATACATGAAGAGCTTTCTAAAAAATACGGTGTAGAGAAATTAACTGCAGCGCAAATGGGAGGTTTAGAGTGTGGTAAATGCCACTATTAATCAAATTATTAAGATTTTAATATTTATATACAATGTCATCAAACAAAAAATACTGGAAAAGTGTTGAAGAGCTAGACGAAAATAGTTCTATTGTTGAGGCGCTTAGAAATAACGAATTTGTTGAAGAAATTCCTACTGATGAATTTTTAGGAAATGCAGATGCATTAGCATCGTCTTCAACTTCACGTCGTGACTTTTTAAAGTACGTTGGGTTTAGTACTGCAGCAGTTACGCTTGCAGCTTGCGAAGGCCCTGTTCACAAATCGATACCTTATGTACTGCAACCAGAACAAATCATACCAGGTGTAGCTGATTATTATGCAACAACTGTTTTTGATGGTTTCGATTTTGCTAATCTTTTAGTAAAAACACGTGAAGGGCGTCCTATTAAAATTGACAATAACACAATTTCAGGAGCGAAATTTTCAGCCAATGCTAGAATCCATGCGTCTATATTATCATTATATGATAGTATGCGTTTGAAAGAACCTAAATTGGAAGGAAAAAATTCAACTTGGTCTGCTGTTGATTTAAAAATTAAATCTAGTATTGCTGAGGCGAATGCTAAAGGTGGTCAAATTGTATTATTAACAAATACTTTGGCAAGTCCATCTACTGAAAAATTAATTGCTGAGTTTATAGCTAAAAACCCTAATGCAAAACATGTTGTTTATGATGCGGTATCGTCATCATCTGCTTTGGATGCATTTGAAACAGTTTATGGTGAAAGAGCTTTAGTTAATTACGATTTCTCAAAAGCTTCACTTATCGTTTCGGTAGGAGCTGACTTCTTGGGAGATTGGCAAGGAGGAGGGTATGACTCAGGTTATGCACAAGGACGTATTCCTAGAAATGGAAAAATGTCTCGTCACTTCCAATTAGAAGCAAATATGACTTTGTCTGGTGCTGCTGCTGATAAGCGTTTACCTATGTCGACTGCAAATCAAAAACAAGCATTAGTTCATATATATAATGTTGTAACAGGTTCTTCTGTAGCTGTTAATTTAGACAGTCAGTTTAAAGCAGAAGTAACTAAAGCAGCTCAACAATTAAAAGCTGCTGGTTCAAAAGGAGTATTAGTATCAGGAATTCAAGATAAAAATGCTCAGTTATTAGTTTTAGCTATCAACCAAGCGTTGGTGAGTGAGGCTTTTACAACTTCTGAAACAAGACAAATAAGAAAAGGATCTGATGCTAAAGTAGCTCAATTAATTAATGATATGAAAGCAGGTAGCGTTCATACATTACTTATGAGTGGAGTTAATCCAGTTTATACATTAGCAGATAGCGAATCTTTCGTTGCAGGATTGAAAAAAGTAAAAACATCTGTTGCTTTCTCTTTAAAACAAGATGAAACTGCTGAGCTTGCAACAATTGCTGCTCCAGTTCCTCATTACTTAGAGGCTTGGAACGATGTATCTATTACAAAAGGAACTTATGGTCTTACTCAACCGACTATTCGTCCTATATTTGATACAAAACAATTTCAAGATGTTTTGTTATCTCTAACAGGAAATTCTGGAACATTCTACGATTATATCAAAGCAAATGCTTCTGGAATAATTGCAGGTTCTACTTGGAATAAAGTTTTACACGATGGTATTTTTGTTGGAACTGCTTCGGCACTTTCTGCAGGTTCTGTTGATTATAGTGCTGCTGCAAATGCAGTATCACAATCTAAAGCTTCTGGTGATTTCGAATTAGTATTATATACTAAAACAGGAATGGGAGATGGACAACAAGCAAACAATCCTTGGTTGCAAGAGTTTCCAGATCCAATCACTAGAGTTTCTTGGGATAATTATGTAACTGTTTCTAATGCTGATGCTAAGAAGTTACAAATGTCTAATGAAATTGTTGCTAATGGAGGTTTAAACGGAAGTTATGCTACTATTACAACTGCTGATGGAGTAAAATTAGAAAACGTACCAGTAATTGTTCAACCAGGACAAGCGGTAGGTACTATTGGTTTAGCTTTAGGTTATGGACGTAAAGCTGCTCTAAAAGAAGAAATGATTGTAGGTTTAAATGCTTACTCTTTATATAAAGGTTTTAATGATGTACAATCTGTTAAGCTTGCAAAAGCTAGTGGAGAGCATGAGTTTGCTTGTGTTCAAGGTCAAAAAACTTTAATGGGAAGAGGGGATATTATAAAAGAAACTTCTCTTGAAATATTTAATACTAAAGATGCTGAATTTTGGAACGAACAACCAAAAGTATCTTTAGATCACAATGAAGTAGCAGCTACATCTGTCGATTTATGGGATTCATTTGATCGTTCTACAGGACATCACTTTAATCTTTCAATTGATTTAAATGCTTGTACAGGATGTGGGGCTTGTGTTATCGCTTGTCACGCTGAAAATAATGTACCAGTTGTAGGTAAAGACGAGGTAAGAAGAAGTCGTGATATGCACTGGTTGCGTATCGATAGATACTACTCTTCTGAAAGTACTTTTGCTGGAGACAACGAAAGAAAAGAAAATATAGCAGGATTGTCAAGTTCATTGTCTACATTTAACGAAATGGAAAAAGCTGGAGATAATCCACAAGTTTCTTTCCAGCCGGTTATGTGTCAACATTGTAATCATGCACCTTGTGAAACTGTTTGTCCAGTTGCTGCAACTTCACATGGTCGTCAAGGACAAAACCAAATGGCTTATAACAGATGTGTTGGTACTCGTTACTGTGCAAACAACTGTCCATATAAAGTACGTCGTTTTAACTGGTTCTTGTATAACAAAAACAGTGAATTCGATTATCACATGAATGATGATTTAGGTCGTATGGTATTGAATCCAGACGTAAACGTTCGTTCTCGTGGAGTTATGGAAAAATGTTCTATGTGTATTCAAATGACACAAGCTACAATATTAAATGCTAAGAAAGAGGGTAGAGCTATCGTTGATGGAGAATTCCAAACAGCTTGTTCTAATGCTTGTTCTTCTGGTGCTATGGTATTTGGAGATGTGAATGATACAGAAAGCAAAGTTACTAAACTAGCTGCTGATGATAGAATGTATCACTTATTAGAGCATGTAGGAACAAAACCTAATGTGATTTATCACGTTAAAGTTAGAAATACTTAGTACAAAAAATTATTAATTAAGAAACAATATAAAGGATTATGTCGTCTCACTACGAAGCACCCATTAGAAAACCTTTAGTTATAGGTGATAAATCTTATCACGATGTAACTGTAGATGTAGCTGCACCTGTTGAAGGTAAAGCAAATAAACATTGGTGGATTGTATTTACAATCGCATTAACAGCTTTCCTTTGGGGATTAGGCTGTATAATTTACACCGTATCTACAGGTATCGGAACATGGGGATTAAATAAAACAGTTGGTTGGGCTTGGGATATCACAAACTTTGTTTGGTGGGTAGGTATTGGTCACGCCGGAACTTTGATTTCTGCAGTATTATTACTTTTCCGTCAACGTTGGAGAATGGCGATTAACCGTTCTGCCGAAGCAATGACAATTTTCTCTGTTGTACAAGCAGGTTTATTTCCAATTATTCACATGGGACGTCCATGGTTAGCATACTGGGTATTACCTATACCAAATCAATTTGGTTCATTATGGGTAAACTTTAACTCACCATTACTTTGGGACGTTTTTGCAATCTCTACGTACCTTTCAGTATCATTAGTTTTCTGGTGGACTGGTTTACTACCTGATTTTGCTATGCTACGTGATAGAGCAATTACTCCTTTTAATAAAAGAGTTTATTCTATCTTGAGTTTTGGATGGAGCGGTAGAGCAAAAGACTGGCAACGTTTTGAAGAAGTATCTTTAGTACTTGCAGGTTTAGCTACTCCACTTGTACTTTCTGTACATACAATTGTATCTATGGACTTTGCTACATCTGTAATTCCAGGATGGCATACTACAATTTTCCCTCCTTACTTCGTTGCAGGAGCGGTTTTCTCTGGATTCGCAATGGTAAACACCTTGTTGATCATTATGAGAAAAGTTTCTAATCTTGAAGCTTATATTACAGTTCAACACATCGAATTAATGAATATCGTAATCATGATTACGGGTTCTATTGTAGGTGTTGCTTATATTACTGAGTTATTTGTAGCTTGGTATTCAGGAGTAGAATACGAACAATATGCATTCTTAAACAGAGCTACTGGACCTTACTGGTGGGCATATTGGTCAATGATGACATGTAACGTTTTTTCTCCACAGTTCATGTGGTTCAAAAAATTAAGAACGAGTATCATGTTCTCATTTATAATTTCAATTGTTGTAAACATTGGAATGTGGTTTGAAAGATTCGTAATTATTGTTACTTCTTTACATAGAGATTACCTTCCATCTTCTTGGACAATGTTCTCACCAACATTTGTTGATATTGGAATTTTCATCGGAACAATTGGATTCTTCTTCGTATTGTTTTTACTTTACTCTAGAACATTCCCAGTTATTGCTCAGGCAGAGGTGAAAACTATTTTGAAAGGAACAGGAGATAATTACATTAGAGAAAGAGCAAATAAAGATTCACACCATGAGTAATAAAGTAATATACGCCATTTATAATGACGATGATATTTTGATGGATGCTGTAAAGAAAACTAGAGCTGCACATCATCATATTGAAGAAGTATTTACTCCATTTCCGGTACACGGATTGGATAAAGCAATGGGCTTAGCGCCAACAAGATTAGCAATATGTTCTTTTATATACGGATGTATTGGTATAACAGTTGCGACTACGATGATGAGTTATATTATGATTCACGACTGGCCTCAAGATATTGGTGGAAAACCAAGTTTCAGTTTCATTCAAAACATGCCTGCATTCGTGCCGATTATGTTTGAAATGACTGTGTTTTTCGCAGCTCACTTAATGGTAATCACTTTTTATATGAGAAGTAGATTATGGCCATTCAAAGAAGCAGAAAATCCTGATGTAAGAACAACAGATGATCATTTCCTAATGGAAATCGCTGTTAATGATAATGAAGAGGAATTAGTTTCTTTTTTCCAAAACACGGGAGCTGTAGAAGTTAAAGTAATAGAAAAGAATTAATTGTAGCTATGAAAAGTATATATAAAATAACACTTTTAGTTGGTATAACTATTTTAGTTTCATCTTGCCACAATAATTCGGCACCAAACTATCAGTACTTCCCTAATATGTATGAATCTTTAGCGTATGAACCATATGCAGAGGCTAATATTTTTAAAGGAGGAAAGGAAGGTCAACTTCCAGTAAAAGGAACTATTAACAGAGGTTTTGAACCTTATGAATATGAGAATTCTACAGCAGGTTATGAATTAGCAAAAGCTAATTTGAAATCACCTTTAGATTCTTTAGATAGAAATTCAGAAAAAGGAAAAGAACTTTTTGAAATCTATTGTATGAGTTGTCATGGTGCAACTGGAAATGGAAAAGGTAAATTGGTAGAAAGAGAAAAATTTCTTGGAGTTCCTAGTTATAAAGACAGGGTAATTACTGAAGGAAGTATTTTTCATGTTGAGACTTACGGATTAAATGCAATGGGTTCTCATGCAAATCAATTAAGTACTCACGAACGTTGGTTAGTTGCTGACTATGTTCTAAAACTAAAAAGCCAATTATAATAATTGTTGAACAAACTGATCGTATTAGATATGTATACATTTTCAAGTAAATTAAAAACTTTTTCTTTCATCTTAATGGCTGTAGGTCTTTTGGGTATTGGGTATGGTTTTTTAAATGCACCTAAAGATATTCAAGAAGTTGAAAAAATACTAGCTGCTGAGTCTCATGGTGGTCATGGAGAAGCGACTCATGAAACTGCTGAGCCAGCTCATGAAGCACATGCTGAAGGAAAAAAAGAACACGCTCAAGTTGGTGCTGCAGATGAGCATACAAAACATTTAAACCATGTTTTACACCAATTGCAAAATAAACCATGGTCAGCATTATATGTTGCTTGTATTTTCTTTTTGCTACTTTCTATGGGAGTTCTTGCATTTTACGCTATTCAACAAGTTGCCCAAGCAGGATGGTCTCCAGTATTGTTTAGAGTTATGCAAGGTATAACTGCTTACTTACCTGTAGGTTCTGTAATATTTTTTATAATTTTAGTATTTTGTGGACTGCACTTCAACCATATGTTTGTATGGTTAGGAGATGGAGTAACAGATCCTAAAAGCCCAAATTACGATGCAATCATTGCTAATAAAGCAGGATATTTAAATTTTCCTTTTTGGATTATTAGAGCTGCAATATTCTTGATTGGATGGAATTTGTATAACTACTATACTAGACAAAGATGTCTTGCACAAGACGAAGCTAAAGATGATTTGAACTACAAAAAGAATTTCAAAATGACTGCTGGATTCTTAGTGTTCTTTATCGTTTCTGAGTCTATTATGTCTTGGGATTGGATTATGTCTATCGATCCACACTGGTACAGTACATTGTTTGGATGGTATGTGTTTGCTAGTTTCTTTGTAAGTGGTATCACTACAATTGCATTAGTGACTGTATACTTGAAATCTAAAGGATATTTAGAGCATGTTAATACAAGCCATATTCATGACCTTGCTAAATTTATGTTTGGTATTAGTGTTTTCTGGACTTATTTATGGTTCTCACAATTCATGTTGATTTGGTATGCAAATATTCCTGAAGAGGTAACTTATTTTGTTACAAGAATTCAACTTTATAACCTTCCTTTCTTTGGAGCTGTTGTTATGAATTTTCTTTTCCCATTGTTGATTTTAATCAATACTGATTTCAAGAGAATTAGCTGGGTAATTGTTATGGCTGGAATTGTAATTTTATTAGGACATTATCTTGATTTCTTCAATATGATTATGCCTGGTACAGTAGGTGATAGATGGTTCATTGGTGTTTCAGAAATTGCATCAGTACTTTTCTTCTTAGGTTTATTTATTTTTGTAGTTTTCACTGCATTAACTAAAGCTCCTTTGTTACCAAAAAGAAATCCATTTATAGAAGAAAGTAAACATTTTCATTATTAATATTTAAAGAAATAAACAGATGACAAGTTTGTTGGTAATTATAGTTTTAGTTTTATTAGCTGTAGCATTATGGCAATTGACCAAGATATTTGATCTTACTCAGGTAGGAGCAAAATCGGACGATTCTCAGGTTGCATCTGATAATGATAATAATGTTCAAGGGTATTTAATGTTCGGATTTTTAGCATTCATTTATATTTTTACAATATATGGATTGTTAAAATGGGGGCCATTAGTATTACACACGCCAGCTTCTGAGCATGGTAGTTTGGTTGATAGCCTTATGAACATTACTTGGGTTTTGATTTTTGTAGTTCAATTTATAACTCAAGGATTACTTTATTATTTTTCTTTTAAATATAAAGGAGAAAAAGATAAGAAAGCATTATACTTTGCTGATAATAATAGATTAGAGGCACTTTGGAGTGTTATTCCAGCAGTTGTTTTGGCAGGATTAATTCTTTACGGATTATATGCTTGGAATAATATTATGTTTGTTGACAAAGATGAAGATACAGTTGTTATCGAATTATATGCTCAACAATTTAAATGGACTGCAAGATATGCTGGACCTGATAATGTTTTAGGTAAAGCTAACGTAAGATTAATCGAAGGTGTAAATACTTTAGGAGTTGATATGTCTGATCCATATGCACAAGATGATATTGTGGTTTCAGAATTACATATACCAAAAGGAAAGAAAGTACATTTCAAGATGCGTTCACAAGACGTATTACACTCAGCTTACATGCCTCACTTTAGAGCGCAAATGAACTGTGTTCCTGGTATGGTTACAGAATTTGCTTTCACGCCAGTTTACACAACTGCAGAATATAGAGACTTAGAGTACATGGTAAAGAAAGTTGCTCATATTAATGAACTACGTTCTAAGAAAAGTGTTGAGCTAGTTGCAAAAGGAGAAACAGCTCTTGACCCTTATACTTTTGATTATTTATTACTTTGTAATAAAATTTGTGGAACATCTCACTACAACATGCAAATGAAAATAGTTGTTGATACACCAGAAGAGTATAAAAAATGGTTAAGCGAAAAAGCTACATTAGCTCAGGATATTAAAGCAGCAGTTGCTCCAGCTCCAGCAGAAGGTGCAGCAGGAAGCACTGATACTACCAAAGTTGATACTACTGCTAAAGTAGAAGCTCCTAAAGTAGCTATGAAATAATATTTATTTAAGAAATTTAAAGTATACATATATGTCAGCAGAAGGTCACGATCACGGACAAGATCACGAACACGAACACCACCATAAAGAGACATTCATTACTAAATATATCTTTAGTATTGATCACAAAATGATTGCCAAACAATACCTTATAACAGGTATTATTATGGGGGTAATTGGTATTGCAATGTCCTTGCTTTTTAGAATGCAATTAGCATGGCCTGAAGAGTCTTTTAAAATATTTAATGTTTTATTAGGAGATAAATTTGCACCAGATGGAGTAATGACTAATGATGTTTATCTTGCATTAGTTACCATACACGGAACCATCATGGTATTCTTTGTATTAACGGCTGGTTTGAGTGGTACTTTTAGTAACTTATTGATTCCGCTTCAAATTGGTGCAAGAGATATGGCCTCTGGATTCATGAATATGATTTCATACTGGTTATTTTTCTTATCAGCAGTTATAATGTTAAGTTCTTTATTTGTTGAAGCTGGACCTGCTTCATCTGGTTGGACAATTTATCCTCCATTAAGTGCTTTACCACAAGCAATTCCTGGTTCAGGAACAGGTATGACATTATGGTTAGTTTCTATGGCAATCTTTATTGCTTCATCATTGATGGGGTCATTAAACTACATCGTAACTGTTATTAACTTAAGAACAAAAGGTATGTCTATGACAAGATTACCTTTAACTATATGGACATTCTTCGTAACTGCTGTTATTGGAGTTATTTCATTCCCGGTATTATTATCTGCTGCATTATTATTGATTTTTGACAGAAGTTTTGGTACTTCTTTCTTCTTATCTGATATTTATATTGCTGGAGAAGTTTTACATTACCAAGGAGGTTCACCAGTTTTATTCGAACACTTATTTTGGTTCTTAGGGCACCCTGAAGTTTACATTGTAATCTTACCAGCGATGGGACTTGTTTCAGAAATTATGGCTACGAATTCTCGTAAACCAATTTTCGGATACAGAGCGATGATTATGTCAGTTTTAGCAATTGCATTCCTTTCAACAATCGTTTGGGGACACCACATGTTCGTTTCTGGAATGAATCCATTTTTAGGATCTGTATTTACATTTACGACATTATTGATTGCAATTCCTTCTGCTGTAAAAGCATTTAACTGGATTACAACTTTATGGAAAGGTAACTTACAATTTAATCCAGCAATGTTGTTCTCTATCGGAATGGTTTCTACTTTCATTACTGGAGGTTTAACAGGGATCATCTTAGGAGATAGTACTTTAGATATTAACGTTCACGATACATATTTTGTAATTGCTCACTTTCACTTAGTAATGGGTATCTCTGCACTTTACGGAATGTTTGCTGGTATTTACCACTGGTTCCCTAAAATGTATGGTAGAATGTTAAACAAAAACTTAGGATATATTCACTTTTGGGTAACTGCAGTTTGTGCTTACGGAGTATTCTTCCCAATGCACTTTATCGGATTAGCAGGTTTACCAAGACGTTACTATACTAATACAAACTTCCCGTTATTTGATGATTTACAAAACGTAAACGTTTTAATAACTGTGTTTGCTTTAGTTGGAGGAGCTTTCCAATTAGTGTTCTTATACAATTTCTTTAGTAGTATTTTCTACGGTAAGAAAGCAGTACAAAACCCATGGAAATCTACAACTTTAGAGTGGACTACACCAGTTGAGCATATTCACGGTAACTGGCCAGGAGAAATTCCTCACGTTTACCGTTGGCCATATGACTATAGTAATCCAAACTATGACGTTGATTTTGTACCTCAAAACGTACCAATGAAAGAAGGAGAAGAAGTTCTTCATCACTAAAAATATTTAAAACCTCTACTCATAGTAGAGGTTTTTTTTTGACTTCCTTTTTCTTTCTCTATCTTTGCTAAATGAATGAAAATTTAGATCCAACAACGAACCGCTATAACTCTGAAGAGTTTGATCTTGAAAAAAAATTAAGACCGCTTTCTTTTGATGATTTCGCGGGTCAAGATCAGGTTTTAGAAAACCTGAAAGTCTTTGTTGCTGCAGCTAATCAGCGTAACGAAGCATTAGATCATACGCTTTTTCATGGTCCTCCGGGACTTGGAAAAACTACTTTGGCAAACATACTTGCTAATGAATTAGAGGTTGGTATAAAGATTACATCAGGGCCAGTTCTGGATAAACCTGGTGACTTAGCTGGATTACTTACTAATCTCGAAGAAAGAGATGTACTATTTATTGATGAAATCCATCGTTTGAGTCCTATTGTCGAAGAGTACTTATATTCGGCAATGGAAGATTTTAAGATAGATATCATGATAGAGTCTGGGCCTAATGCAAGAACAGTTCAGATTAATTTAAATCCATTTACCTTAATCGGCGCAACAACACGTTCAGGTTTGTTAACAGCACCTATGCGTGCTCGTTTTGGTATCTCGTCACGATTACAATATTACACTACAGAACTTTTAACTTCAATTGTAGAAAGAAGTGCTTCGATATTAAAAATGCCAATTTCTTTAGATGCAGCAATCGAGATTGCAGGCCGTAGTCGTGGAACACCTCGTATCGCAAATGCATTATTGCGTCGTGTTCGTGACTTTGCACAAATTAAAGGAAACGGAACTATCGATTTGGCTATTGCACAATATGCACTAAAGGCATTAAATGTTGATGCACATGGTTTGGATGAGATGGATAACAAAATCCTTCTTACCATTATTAGTAAATTTAAAGGAGGGCCAGTTGGATTGTCTACATTGGCAACAGCAGTTTCCGAAAGTAGCGAAACCATCGAAGAAGTATATGAGCCATTCCTAATTCAGGAAGGTTTTATTATGAGAACTCCACGAGGACGTGAAGTTACCGACAAAGCATACAAACATTTAGGTAGAATAAATACCAATATTCAAGGCGGATTATTTTAATTTTTTTGAAGCTATTTCCTGCTGTCCGCTATATCTTTTTCTGGCTAAAAAGCCAAAAAAAGGATGTCGCTCCCATCAGGGCTAAAACCGTTTCATATTAAATTTACATTGATAAATTCAAAAAGCACATATTCACAATTTATTAAATCCGAAGCCAAAAGGCTTGGGTTCTTATCTTGTGGAATTTCTAAAGCAGGATTCTTGGAACAAGAAGCCCCAAGGTTAGAAAATTGGCTTAATAAAAACCATAATGGTCAAATGGCCTATATGGAAAATCATTTTGATAAGCGGTTAGATCCTACTTTATTAGTTGATGATGCCAAAAGTGTAGTGTCGTTATTACTTAATTATTACCCTTCCGAAACTCAGGAAAATGATAGCTTTAAGATATCGAAGTACGCATATGGACAAGATTATCATTTTGTAATTAAAGAAAAACTCAAAAAATTACTTTTTTCCATTCAAGAGCAAATAGGTGATGTTTCTGGTCGTGTATTTGTTGACTCCGCTCCAGTTTTGGATAAAGCCTGGGCTGCCAAAAGTGGTTTAGGCTGGATAGGCAAAAACAGTAATTTAATTACACAAAAAGTAGGCTCTTTTTACTTCATTGCCGAACTTATTCTTGATTTAGACTTAGAATATGATTATGCCACTACAGATCATTGCGGTTCATGTACAGCTTGTATCGATGCTTGTCCCACACAGGCAATTGTTGCTCCTTATGTAGTTGATGGGAGTAAGTGTATTTCCTATTTTACAATTGAACTCAAAGAAAATATTCCACAAGAAATGAAAGGGAAATTTGATGATTGGGCATTTGGTTGCGATACCTGTCAAGATGTTTGTCCTTGGAATCGATTTTCTAAAGCACATTCAGAACCACTGTTTAATCCTAACCCAGATGTTATGGCAATGTCGAAAAAAGAGTGGTTAGAGATTACTGAAGAAACCTTTCAAGTGGTATTTAAAAACTCCCCTTTAAAAAGAACAAAATTTGATGGTTTAAAACGAAATATCAATTTCTTGAAATAGCTTTTTTATTTTGGATAATTTGTTAATTAGGGGTAGATGTTCTGTTTTAATTGTTAATAAAATTATTTTTTAAAGTAAAATTTGCAATAAATTTGAGTATAAGTTACTCGTGAAAGTATAAAATACGCAACCCTACGTTGCGTATTTTTTTATTCTATTATTTGAACTTTAATAAGTTATGAATTTTTGCGTTGAAGTTAGTGCGCGAAATGACTTTTGTTGTTGTTATAAAAACTTTTAGTTGCTAAATTGTTAATTTTTTTCTCGATAAAATCTACATTTATTCGAAAAAAAGAGTACTTCAACGATAAAACAGGTAGTTCGACGAGTTATCTAGTTATTATTTTACCCTTTATATACTTTCGCCCCACCAAACTACCTATTTCTATAATCTTAAAGACGAATTTGAGTCGAAGCTAATTTATTTATGGCCCTTATTTTATTTTTCTTTTATAAAATTTTGAAAGATCTTTTCCTTAGATCTTCGGTAGAACAATCCCTCTTATTTAATTTATTCTCTTCGAATTCCTTCATTGGGTTTTCGAACAATTATAGTATTACCCAAAACAAAACTGTTTATGTATAATTCTACTCTTAAAATGCTTAATTTTTTTAAGCAAACCTTTTTCATTGCATTTCTTTTATTTTCAACTAGCTTATTTTCACAGATTTGTGGAACGCCAGGAGGAGATGGTCCCGTTACAGTATCAAGTTCTATAAATACTTATTATCCTGTTAGTGATAATACAACTTTAAGTAAAGGAGCTCAATCTATAGTTTTAGGCAAAGTGCCTACAACGGATAAGCATAATAATGTTTTCGGTACAATACAAATATCTGCAGGGGATTTGATTTTGATTATCCAAATGCAGGATGCTATTATTGATTATAGGAATGATGCCAATTATGGTTCAGGAAATTCAAATAGTGGTCCTGACAATTTAGGGGGTACAGGATTTACACTTATTGGTAATACAGGTGTTTTTGAATATGTTATTGCAACCAATAGTGTTCCGTTAGCAGGGGGTAACTTAACTTTTAAAGGTACCGGTACTAATGGAGGTACTTTTAATAGTTTTTTTAATGCGGATGCAACACCTACGAGAGGGAAGAGAACATTTCAAATTGTTAGAGTACCACAATACTCTAATTTAAAGCTAACTTCTAAGATAACGACACCACCATTTAATGGTATTGCAGGTGGAGTTATTGCTTTTAATGTTTCTGGAACATTTGATTTTAATGGATTTTCTATTGATGGAACAGCAAGAGGGTTTAGAGGAGGATATAGTCCTAAAGCTTTTTCAGGTGTAAATGATGCGACTTCTTATGTTGGTGATGCTTCAAAAACTTATATTTCAGGAAAAGGAGAAGGAATTGCGGGAACGCCTAGATATATGTGGGACGGTTATAACCAGGTAGATAATAAAGTTGAAGGTATGCCAGCAGGTTCTTCAGGTAGAGGAGCTCCTGCCAATGCTGGTGGAGGTGGTAATGACCACAACACCGGTGGTGGCGGTGGTGGTAACGGTGGTTTTGGTGGTTTAGGTGGTTATGGTTGGCAAGGAATTGGAGGACAAACTTGGCCAATTTATACTGGGGGAGGAAGACCTGGTTTTAGATCCTACCTAGATGCTACACCAGAATTAACAAGACTTATAATGGGAGGTGGCGGTGGCGCAGGAGATGCTAATAATGCTATCGATGGTGTAAAAGGAGGTGTCGGAGGAGCTATTGTACTTATTAATGCAGGAACAGTTCAAGGTACTGGGTTAATTGAAGTTAATGGAGGAAATGGTGCTCCGGGTGCATATGGTGGTACACCAGATGGAGCTGGAGGAGCTGGAGCTGGAGGGACAGTATTGTTGAATATTTCTAATATCAGTACTGGAGATATTACAATTAATGCAAAAGGAGGAAATGGAGGGAATACAGAAAATGATACTAAAAACGAACACGGACCAGGTGGTGGTGGTGGTGGTGGAATCATTAGACATAATCTTGAGGGGACTGTAAAAATTACTACCAATGTAACTGGTGGTTTGGCAGGTAAAACTAATAAAGGAAGTGGAACTGGTTCTAATGTCCATGGTGCTAATGAGGGCGTAAATGGACATGTATCGACTTTTATCTCTAAAGATCTACCGCCAAATTTACAGGTTAACTCAAATTGTTTTCCTATTCTGGATACCAAAGTAAAATCGTTACCTAAAGCATCAGCTTGTAATTCGATTGGAGAGAAGGTTTCTTATGAAATACAAATAAAAAATACAGGGGTAGGAAATGCTGCCGGGGTCGATTTAGACTTTTATTTTCCAACAGGTATCGAATTTGATTCTGCTACGGCAACATATTCAGCAGATACTACTGGTCCTTCTGGTGCTTTAAGTAATACAGTTACATCTAAGAATAATCCTGTGTTTGGAGGGTTTAATATTGCTCAAAATGGAGTGGTTACGATAATCTTGGTTGGGAAAGTTATAGCGCCTATTGCTGCTGGTACATATAGTTCTAATGCACAAGCTTTATACTTTGATCCTACACGTACAACTGCCAATCCTACTAGAAAAATTACGGCAGCTGTAAACGCGTATGGTACAACTATAAATAAAAAATATGAAGGCGTTAACCAAATCGATGTGCCAGGAACGAACTTTAAAGGCGATGGCGCAACTGTAACAGAAGATGATATAAAAATATTTGCTTTGCCAGATGTTCCTACAGTTGAAGTGGTACAATCAACTTGTGATACACCAACAGGAACAATAACGGTAAAAACCCCTGCAAATGGTGAAGGAATAAGTTATACATTAAAAGGAATTAATCCTGTAACAGCACCAGTAATTAATACAACAGGAATCTTTTCGGGCTTAGTGCCAAATAACTATGTAGTGACAACTACAAACGAAAATGGATGTACTTCGGTTTCTACTGATATTATAACTATTAATGCAGTTGCTGGGGCGCCAACAACTACAGGAGTTTCTACTTGCCAAGGAGTAAAAGGATCATTAAAGGCTACTTCTACATGTTCAGGTACTATACAATGGTATACATCGGCTTCGGGCGGCACTAAAGTAGGTAGCGGAGCATCTTTTGATCCAACTACAGTTACAGGCTTAATAGATATAAATAAGGCAGGAACTACAGTTTTTTATGCAGCTTGTGGTAGTGGCACAGGTTGTCGAACTGCTACTAATTTTGTTATTAATGCAATACCAACAATTACAGGAACAACACCTGCGGGACGATGTGATACTGGAGAAGTGATTTTAGGCGCTACAGCCTCTTCAGGAACAATTAATTGGTATGCTGCAGCAACAGGTGGCGCGTCATTAGGAACAGGTACAAGTTTTACAACACCAAGCTTAACTACTACTACAACTTATTATGTTGATGCAACTGATAACGGATGTGCTACAGCAACAAGGACTGCAGTTAAAGCATCGATAAATACTAGGCCAACAATAAATTCAACTACAGAAGCCTCTAGCTGTGGTATGGCAGCATTAACACTAAAGGCAACTGCATCAACAGGAGCTGATACTATCAGATGGTATGCGGATCCGGTAAGTGAACAGGTATTAGGAACAGGAGCAGAATTTATTACTCCAAACTTATCAACTACGACTACTTATTATGTAGGTGCTACTACGACCGAAGGTTGTACTACAACATCGAGAATTGCGGTTGCAGCAGTTATAAATGATGCCTCAACAATTGTGCTTACCAGCGGTACACAAAATCCGGTAGTTTGTACAGGAACAGCAATTCCAACTACGGTTTATACTTTTGGAGGAAGCGCAAAAAATGCCATAGTAACAAATTTGCCAACAGAGTTAAAGTCCGTTGTCGATTTAACAGCAAGAACAGTAACTATTTCAGGAACTCCAACGGCAAATGCTAATTATACGATAACAACAGTTGGACATACAATGCCATGTTCAGCAGCTACAATAAATGGAGTGGTAACGATGAATGCATCGATTCCAAAACCAACATTAACTACATTAACGCAACCAACTTGTACGACTGCTACGGGAAGTTTTGAGATTACTAATTATAACCCAACGTATACTTATACGGTATCGCCATCACAAGGAATTACCCAAAGTGGAGCTACAGTAACAGCGCCAGCAGGAAGTTATACTGTAAAAGCTACTTCTGGAACTTGCGCATCTGTAGAATCAGTTGCTGCAGTAATTAATGCGCAACCAGCTACACCAGCTATGCCAACAGTAAGTGCTGTAACACAACCAACGTGTGCAACAGCTACAGGGAGTTTTACAATTACTAATCATAACCCAAATTACACTTATACAATAACTCCATCGCTAGGAGTTTCTCAAACAGGAGCTACAGTAACAGCTCCAGCGGGAAGTTATACTGTAAAAGCTACCTCTGGAACTTGCGCATCTGTAGAATCGGTTGCTGCAGTAATTAATGCACAACCAGCTACACCGGATATGCCAACAGTAAGTGTTGTAACACAACCAACGTGTGCAACAGCTACAGGAAGTTTTACAATTACGAATTACGACCCAACTTATACTTATATAATCACACCATCGGCAAATGTTGTTCGAAATGGAGCTACAGTAACAGCACCAGTAGGAAGTTATACTGTAAAAGCTACCTCTGGAACTTGCGCATCTGTAGAATCGGTTGCTGCAGTAATTAATGCACAACCAGCTACACCGGATATACCAGCAGTAAGCGATGTAACACAACCAACGTGTGCAACAGCTACAGGAAGTTTTACAATTACGAATTATGACTCGACTTATACCTATACAATCACGCCGTCAACAGGAGTTAACCGAAATGGAGCTACAGTAACAGCACCAGCAGGAAGTTATACTGTAAAGGCAACATTAGGGGCTTGCATATCAGCTGAATCAGTTGCTGCAGTAATTAATGCACAACCAGCTACGCCAGCTATGCCAACGGCTACAGAGCAAAATTTTTGCTTTGTAGATGCTAAAAAAATTAAAGATTTAATTGCTACAGGATCAGGTATTCAATGGTATAATGCTCTAACGGGTGGTATTTTGTATAAAGAGACTGACTTATTGGAATCAAATACATATTATGCTAGTCAAACAACTAATGGATGTGAGAGTGAAAGAATCGCAGTAAAAGTTATTGTAACAGAAACTCCTATTGCAGGAACGTTATCAGGAAATCAAAATATTTGTATAACAGAAAATACTGCTTTTTCATTATCAGGAGGTGCTGCTGGAGGAAGATGGAGTAGTAGTAATACGGCAGTAGCTACAGTAAACGCATCAACAGGAACAATTGCTGGAGTTGGAACTGGGGTAGCAACAATTAAGTATACAGTAACTGGAACTGGAGGTTGTGATGATGCTACAGCAGAAAGAGTTGTAACTGTTAGCTCTTTGCCTACAGCGACAATAACAGGAATATTAAAAGCTTGTTTAACTACTACACTAACAGCAGTTACCAATGCGATTTCTCCTAGTTATGTTTGGTACAAAGATAATTCAGTTATCAATGGGGAGACAGCTTCAACATTAGTTGTAACCTCAAATGGAGATTATAAAGTAAGAATCATAAGTGGTTCTACTTTTTGTGAAGAAACTTCTACTGCTTCGACAGTAGTTGTAGCTGATACAGAAAAACCAGTTATTAGTTGTCCAGCAGCTATTAGCCAAATCGCTGATTCAGGACAATGTGGTGCAACTGTTTCTATTGTAAATCCAACAGCAACTGATAATTGTTCAACAACATTCACCTTTGCAGGAGTTCGTTCAGACAGTAAATCATTGACAGATTTATATCCGGTAGGAACAACAAAAATAGTATGGACAGCGACCGATGCTTCAGGAAATACCTCATTATCATGTGAGCAAACGATTACCATTACCGATACAGAAAAGCCATTTATCACCTGTCCATCAGCTATTAACAAAAACGCTGATGCTAACAAATGTGGGGCAACCGTTTCTATTGTAAATCCAACAGCAACCGATAATTGTTCAACAACATTCACCTTTGCAGGAGTTCGTTCAGACAGTAAATCATTGACAGATTTATATCCGGTAGGAACAACAAAAATAGTTTGGACAGCTACCGATGCTTCAAGTAATATCTCAGCATCATGTGAGCAAACGATCACTATTACCGATGCAGAAAGATAATTGTTCAACAACATTCACCTTTGCAGGAGTTCGTTCAGACAGTAAATCATTGACAGATTTATATCCGGTAGGAACAACAAAAATAGTTTGGACAGCTACCGATGCTTCAGGTAATATCTCAGCATCATGTGAGCAAACGATCACTATTACCGATGCAGAAAAACCAGTTAAACCAGTTAAACCAGTTTTAGCAGATGATGCTTCAGGGAATATCTCAACATCATGCGAGCAAACAGTTACTATTACTGATGCAGAAAAGCCAGTTATTAGTTGTCCAGCAGCTATTAACCAAATCGCTGATTCAGGACAATGTGGAGCAACCGTTTCTATTGTAAATCCAACAGCAACCGATAATTGTTCGACAACATTCACTTTTACAGGAGTTCGTTCAGACAGTAAATCATTGACAGATTTATATCCTGTGGGAACAACAAAAATAGTTTGGACAGCTACCGATGCTTCAGGTAATGCCTCATTATCATGTGAGCAAACGATCATCATTACCGATACAGAAAAACCAGTTATTAGTTGTCCAGCAGCGGTTATAGCTAATACAGATGCGGGTTTATGTACAGCAACAATTGTTTTAATTTCACCAACTGTTTCTGATAATTGTGGAATCGCTTCAGTAACGAATGACGCTCCTGTTATGTTCCCAATTGGAATTACAACTGTAACTTGGACAGTTACTGATAATAATGGTAATATTTCTACTTGTACACAAACGGTCACTGTGTTTGGTCCGATTAAATCTAACGATGATTTAGGGGTTTCAATAAATAGTTATGTAGGAGGTATTGCAGTTTCAAACGTTTTGAATAATGATTTATTGAATTGCGTTAGTGTGATATCAAATCAAGTAAAAATTACTTTAGCTAGTACGTTACCGTCTGGAGTAAATTTCGATACAGCTACTGGTGAGGTAAGTGTAAATCCGCATACTCCATCTGGAACTTATACATTTGATTATACTATTTGTGATCTTTCAAATATTACAAATTGTAGTACATCTACAGTTAAAATAATCGTAGATAAACCATTAATCGAAGCAATTACCGAAACGACTTCTCCAATTAACGGAAACACAGGCGGAAAAACGCCACCATTAACAGCTAACGATAAATTAAACGGAGTAGATGTAGTTATCGGAACCAACGCAGGCGAAGTAAAATTAACGCCAGTAACTGTACCAACAGGACTCACATTAAATCCAGACGGAACTGTAACCGTATCTCCAAATACACCAGCAGGAAACTACGATGTAACGTACAAAATATGTGAAGTAACTAATCCGACAAATTGTGATGAAGTAACTTCAGTAGTTGT
>NZ_NCWQ01000036.1:0-68511 GCF_002156885.1 Flavobacterium sp. AJR
GTTCCTGAGGAATATAGAGGAGGAGTTCCTGTTGTTTTTATGATTGGATTGTCTAAATATTTTGATCTTATTTTAGGGAATAATAATGCTATTATTTTTAATACAAAATATTACCGAACGGTATTGTTCTTAGGATTAGGTTTAGTTGTTTTAACCTTTGTTTTAAATATAATTTTTATACCGATTTATGGTATTACAGGTTCTGCATTTGCAACGTTGTTATCTATTACAGCATACAGTTTGGCAAAATTACTTTTTGTAGTTAAGAAACTTCATTTGTATCCTTTTACTAAACAAAACTTGTATTCATTGCTGGTTACAACGGTATTATTTCTATTATTTTACTTTTGGGAATTTCCAGTTTATCCTTTAATCGGAATTGCTTTAAAATCAGTTATTGTGACGGTTTTTTATGTGTATTTAAACTATAAATTTGCTATCTCTAAAGAGATAAATCAAGTAATAAATAAGTTTATAGGCAAGCTTGGAATTAAAATTTAGTAAGAAATAAGGTCACGAACTAAAAGTGATGCATTTTGTTTTTATATTTGTTATAGCCGCTTGTGGTTTTATTACATACAAATATGAAAAAGAGAATAATTGTTTTTCTGTTTATTTCGTTGCTATTAGTTTCACAAGTTAGTTTTGCTCAAAAGGCAAAAAAACAACCTGAAAAAGAAATCGTTCAAAGTAATACTGTCGATACGATTGCTAAAATTAATTTAAAAGGATATCCTGTAACACCTTTTAAAGACACCCTTTTTTATGTTTATAATAAGGTAGGTTCATTCTCGGCAGAGAATAGAGCCAAAGCTATTTCGGACAAAATAAAAAAGATTTATGAAGATGCTTTTTTTGTAAGCGATTCTCTAAAAATTATTCCTTCGGATATAAGTTTGGATATTGTTTACGAAAGTGATTTTGTTATAATGTCGATTCTTGAAGCGGATGCGAAATCAGAGAATATGCCTGCTGCCAATGTTGCCAAGCGTAATTTTACGGCAATAAAAAGAGCTATTCTTTTCCAGAATGAAAACTATTCTTTATTACCAAAAAGACTTGGATTTACGGCTCTGCTAATATTAATTCTTGGTCTTGTATTGTTTTTTGTAGGCAAACTTTTTAATAAAGGAAGTCTTTATGTATCCAGAAATAAAAAAAAGTATTTTACAGGATATAAATACAATGAGATAACTATTCTTAGTCCGCAAAAGCAACACTTTTTGGCATTACGATTAATAGGAGCTATAAAGGTTTTCGTTTTGTTATTAATTGTGTATTTATCTTTACCAATACTCTTTAGTATTTTTCCTGCTACCGAAGGTTATACAACAACTTTATTACGATGGATTCTTACGCCTGCAAAATTGGCTGTAATGGGGTTTCTGGCATTTCTTCCTAATTTGTTTACAATACTTGTAATTGCATTTATTTTTAGATACACCTTAAAAGGGATTAAGTTTTTTGTAGATGAGATTAGTAAAGGGAACATAAAAATAGATGGTTTTTATAGTGATTGGGCAAAACCAACCTTTAATATCATCCGCTTTTTAATGTATGCCTTTATGTTGGTTATTATTTTTCCGTACTTACCAGGTTCAGATTCACCTATATTTAAAGGAGTTTCGGTTTTTGTGGGAATCTTATTTTCATTAGGATCGTCTAATGCAATTGCTAATATGGTTGCAGGACTTGTAATAACCTATATGCGCCCTTTTAAAATAGGAGATTTTATAAAAATAGGAGATGTAAGCGGAGAAGTAATTGAAAAAACGGCTTTGGTTACGCGTGTAAGAACACCAAAATTTGAGGACATTACAATACCGAATTCAACTGTTTTATCGAGTACATCGACTAATTATTCGGCAAACACAAAAGAAGATGCAAGAGGATTGGTTATGCATTCTACCGTTACAATTGGATACGATGTGCCTTGGAGAGATGTTCATAAAGCATTAATTAATGCAGCTACAAAAACGGATTTTATAGAAACTACTCCGGCTCCGTTTGTTTTGCAAACAAGTTTGGATGATTTTTATGTTGCCTATGAAATTAATGCTTATACCAAAGAGCCTCAGAAACAACCTCAAATTTATTCATCCCTACATCAAAATATTCAGGATAGTTTTAACGAAGCTGGAATTGAAATTATGTCGCCACATTATAAAGCGCTGCGTGATGGAAATAAAACGACAATACCCGAAGACTATTTAGGTAATAATTACGAAACTCCTACGTTTAATATAAATGGCAAGTTATAATTTGTTTAAAAGGAATTAGATAGCTAAAAAAAAAGAGAATTGCCTTATGTGTAATGAAACTTTTAATAAGGGACTCTATCTTGTGGAATTAATATTTTTTAGTGTTTTATGATGAAAAATTAATTGTAATATCACTAAAAGTGGGTATTGTGTAGTTTCTGATTGTGAGCTAATTTTGCTTTCTAAATTCCCCCAAATAAATTATTAAAGTAAATAGCTAAAATAATTTTAATTAACGATTATGAAAAGCCCACAGTTTACACAAGAAGAAAGTCTACAAGTATTTTCGAATATAATTTCAAATAAAATACATAACGGTTTTATCTTAGAAGAAAGAAACGATGAAATGCTTTTTGCAGTTTTATCAAAAGGGGAAAGAGTAGTTGATCATAGTTTTAATTTCCTGATTTGTTGCTTAACATTCGGATTATGGTCTATTGCGTGGTTATATTTAACCATAGAATCATCTAAAAACAAAAAGATATTAGTTGCCATCGATGAAGATGGAATTCCTTTTGAAGATAAATGTTATTACGAATAATTTAAGATTACAGTTTGTCTTTTAGATAAATACCTGTTATAGATTTTTTTACTTTAACGATTTCTTCCGGAGTTCCTTCGGCCAATAATTCTCCACCATTTTCTCCGCCTTCTGGACCTAAATCTATTATCCAGTCGGCACATTTTATAAGGTCAAGATTGTGTTCAATCACAATTATAGAATGTCCTTTGTCTATCAATGCATCAAATGAAGCCAATAATTTCTTGATATCATGAAAATGAAGTCCAGTTGTAGGTTCATCAAAAACAAATAAAGCTTTATCTTTTGTCGCTCCTTTTACCAAGAACGAAGCCAGTTTTATACGTTGTGCTTCACCACCAGAAAGAGTTGAAGACGATTGTCCTAATTGTACATATCCTAAACCAACATCTTGTAGAGGTTGCAATTTTTGAGTAATCTTAGTTTGGCTGTTTTTAGAAAAGAAACTAATAGCGTCATCAATTGTCATGGTTAAGATGTCATTGATGTTTTTGTCATCAAAAGTAATTTCTAATACTTCTTTCTTGAAGCGTTTTCCGCCGCAAGTTTCGCATGGCAACTGTACATCTGCCATAAAAACCATCTCGACGTTAATAGAGCCTTCACCTTTACAAGTTTCGCATCTTCCACCATCTACGTTAAAAGAAAAATGTTTGGCTTGGTAGCCTCTTATTTTTGATAGTTTTTCTTTGGCATATAATTCTCGTATATCATCATAAGCCTTAATGTAGGTTACAGGATTAGAACGCGAACTTCTTCCAATAGGATTTTGATCGACATATTCGATATGTTTTATTTGCGAGAAAGAACCTTTTATTTCGGTAAATTGACCAGCTTTTTCGGCTGCATTATCTAGTTTTTTCTGAATTGCAGGGAATAAAATCTTTTTAACAAGTGTACTTTTTCCGCTACCAGAAACTCCCGTAATTACAGTTAAAACATCTAATGGGAAAGTAACATCTATATTCTTAAGGTTGTTTTCGCGAGCCCCAATAACCTGTACGAAATTTTTAGATTTACGGCGTTGTTTAGGAACAGAAATTTCTAAATCGCCATTTAAATATTTAGCTGTTAGAGAAGTTGATTTTAATATTTCGTCATACGTTCCCTGAGCCACTAATTCTCCTCCAAAAGTTCCTGCTTCAGGACCAATATCGATAATCATATCGGCAGCTTTCATGATGTCTTCATCATGTTCTACAACAATTACCGTATTACCTAAGTCACGAAGAGAAAGCAATACTTTTATCAATCGTTCAGAATCTTTTGGGTGTAAACCAATACTTGGCTCGTCTAGAATATACATCGATCCAACTAAACTACTTCCTAGAGAAGTTGCCAGATTGATACGCTGAGATTCTCCACCTGAAAGAGTAGAAGAATTTCGGTTTAAAGTAAGATAAGATAATCCTACTTCTGTCAAGAATGATAATCTATTATTAATTTCGACCATCAAACGTTTTGCGATTTGTTTTTCGTAAACGTTAAGATCTATTTCGTTGAAAAAAGTAACTAAATGCTGAATTGGTAAATCGACTAAATCGGAAACCGTTTTGCCGTTTATTTTTACGTAAGAAGCTTCTATTCGTAAACGTTTTCCTTTACAAACATGGCATTTTGTTTTTCCGCGGTAACGCGAAAGCATTACTCTATTCTGAATTTTATAATTTTTTTCTTCTAGTTCTTTGAAGAAATCATTTAAACCTTCAAAATATTGATTTCCTTTCCAGATTAACTCTTTTTGTTCCTCGCTTAATTGAAAGTAAGGTTTATGTATCGGAAAATCGAATTTATGAGAATTATTTACCAACTGATCACGAAACCAACTCATGCTTTCGCCACGCCAAGGAAAAATAGCATTCTCGTAAATAGATAAAGAAGTATTAGGAACGACTAAATCGGCATCGATACCAATAATATTTCCATATCCTTCGCAAGCAGGGCAAGCTCCGTATGGATTATTGAAACTGAATAAGTGCGGATTTGGTTCTAAAAATGTGATTCCGTCTAACTCAAAATTATTAGAATAACTGAATCTTTTATTTGTGTTTAATTCCTGTAAAAAACAAATTCCTTTTCCTTCAAAAAAGGCAGTTTGAACAGCATCGGAAAGACGATTATAAAATTCTTCCTCGTCTTTTACAACGATTCGATCAATAATCAATAAAATATCCTGATCCTTTTTCGTGTCAAGCGAAGAAGCAAATTCATCCAAACGAACCATTTCGTTATCGATTAATATACGAGCAAAACCTTGTTGTAATAAAACATTAAATTTTTCTTCTAGTTTTCTTCCTTTTTCAAGATGAATAGGAGCTAGAAGTAACCATTTGCTATCTAAATCGAAGCTTTTTACTTCGGTAACAACATCGGTAACAGTGTTTTTTTTGACTTCCTGACCTGAAATCGGAGAGTATGTACGACCAATTCTTGCGAAAAGTAACTTTACATAATCGTAAATCTCTGTAGATGTTCCTACAGTCGAGCGCGCATTAGTAGTATTTACTTTTTGCTCAATAGCAATTGCAGGAGCAATTCCTTTTATGTATTCGACCTTTGGTTTGTCTAATCGACCTAAAAACTGACGTGCATACGATGACAAACTCTCGACATAACGACGTTGTCCTTCGGCATACAAAGTATCAAAAGCCAAACTTGATTTCCCAGAACCCGAAAGTCCCGTGATAACAACAAGTTTGTTTCTTGGAATGGCAACATCTACATTTTTTAAATTATGTACCTGAGCACCTTTAATAATGATATTCTTCTTTGGGTCGAGTGTAGAAAGGTCAATTTGCATACAAAAAATCAATTTCCACAAAAGTAATCAATTTTCATTTGAGTTATGTTAAGGAGAGGGACTCAATTTGTTTAAAAATAATGTGATAATTGTTGTTTTAGAGTTTAGATAAGTGTGATAAAATACTATTTGTATTTTTATTTCATTTTTTGCCAAAATAGTATTTTATCAATAAATAATGATTTATTTTAGTGCAGTTTTAGTACTAAATTAATACCACAGAGGCATTGAAATCGAAACTTTATTTTTTATTCATTTTTTTATATTGTAGTGTTTATTCTCAGGAATTACCGCCTATAATTAAATATTCTCCCAGTGTTTACGGAGCGGGTAATCAGAGTTGGATGATTTCGCAGGATCAAAAGCATTCTTTGTTTTTTGCTAATAACGAAGGGCTTTTGGAATTTAATGGAACCAATTGGGAGTTATATCCATCTCCTAACGAAACGATTATTAGGTCTGTAAAAGTTATAGATGATAAAATTTATACAGGCTTTTATATGAATTTTGGTTATTGGACAAGGCAGCCAAACGGAAAATTAAAATATACTTCGCTTAGTGATTCTATAAAAAATAAAATTCTAGATGACGAACAGTTTTGGAATATCTTAAAATACGACCAATGGATTTTGTTTCAATCTTTAAACAGAATTTATATTTATGATACTAAAACTAAAAAGTTTCAGATAATAGCACCTAAAAATGGTGTAGTTAAATCTTTTAGAACAAATACTTCTATTTACTTTCAGACTATGAAAGAAGGTCTTTTTGAAATAGAAAGCGGCAAAAAAGTCTTGATTTCTGACAATCTGATTTTAAAGAATAATACTATTGTAAATATTTTTTCTGATGATGAAGGTTTGCTAATTCAGACGCAATTAAGCGGATTTTATAAGCTAATCGGGAATAATTTAACCAAAATTTATACGGAGATAGATAACGAATTGGCAGCTAGTTTTGTTTATAGTAGTCAGCTACTTTCGGATGGTAGTTTTGCGCTTGGAACGGTTTCGGACGGGATTTTTATAATTTCGAAAGAAGGAAAACTCAAGTATCATATTTCTCAAAATAAAGGACTGAGTAATAATACCGCTTTATCATTGTTTGAGGATGATGATAAAAACCTTTGGGTAGGATTAGATAACGGTATAAACTGTATTAATCTTCAGTCGCCCATTCATAGTTTTACCGATGATACAGGGATTCTGGGAACGGTTTATGCCTCGGCAACCCACAACGGAATTTTATATATAGGAACAAATCAAGGGTTATTTTATAAAAAATACCAAAGCACCGAAGAATTTAAGTTTATAAGCGGAACCAAAGGTCAGGTTTGGTCTTTGTTTACCTATGACGGAACTTTATTTTGTGGGCACGATTCGGGAACATTTGTTATAGAGAATAATATTGCTAAAAAGATTTTTTCGGCGTCTGGAACTTGGAAATTTGAAACAATCGCGAGTCATAGTAATTTATTGATGCAAGGTAATTATTATGGCATTTCGGTTCTGGAAAAGGGTAATAATCAGTGGGAATTTAGAAATAAAATAACAGGATTTGATTATTCGTCACGCTATTTTGAAATTACTAAGAATCTGGAGATATATGTAAGTCATGAGTACAAAGGAATTTTTAGGTTACAACTAGATAATGAACTAACAAAAGTTAAAACATTTTTTGCATATGCATCGCCCAAGAAAGGGAAAAATGCGAGTTTAATTAAGTTTAATAATTCTATTTATTATGCTTACAAAGGAGGGATTTTTAAGCTTAATAATGCAACAAAACAATTTGAAAAAGACAAACTGTTAAGTTCCGTTTTTGAGAAAGACGAATATACTTCGGGGAAATTAATTGTAGATAATTCTAATAAGATATGGTTGTTTTCTAAAAACTACATTCATTATTTTTCGGCAAGTAAACTAGGAAGTGAGCTTAAGCAAAATGTTATTCCGATACCTGCATCGTTAACCAACTCCATGTTAGGATTTGAGAATATTACGCAAATATCCAAATCAGATTACCTCATCGGTACAACTGATGGTTATTATACGCTGAATATTGATGATTTGAGTTTTAAAAATTATGTAGTTTCTATTGCTGCCATTACTACAAATAAACTTAATGAACGAATTGCCAATGAATCTATTCTTGAAGAAGGAAGTTTTAAATCTGACGAGAATAATATAACTTTTAATTATACGGTTCCTGAATACAATAAATACATTAACTCAGAATACCAATATTTACTAGAAGGTTTTCAGGATGATTGGAGCGAATGGAGTGTAAAACCAGCGGTGAATTTCAAGAACCTTCCGTCAGGAAATTATACATTTAAGGTAAGGGCAAAATTTGCCAATAAAGTATTAGAAAATACGGCAACATATTCGTTTACGATATTAAAACCCTGGTATCTTACCAATGTGGCTTATTTTATTTATTTGTTATTAGTATTAATCGTAGCTTATTTTATAAATAAAGCCTACAGGAATTATTACCATAAACAGAAAGAAAAACTAATAGAAGAAAATAATTTGTTATTAGAGATTAAAGAGCTTGAAAATGAGCAACAATTAATGAAGTTGCGAAACGAGCAATTAACTCAGGATGTCGATAGTAAAAACAGAGAATTGGCAGTTTCTACAATGAGTTTAAATAGTAAAAACGAATTATTGGCTTTTATAAAAGAAGATTTAAAGAAAACATCCGAAGACGGGGATAAAAATATAAAATCGGTAATTACGACCATCAATAAAAATATCACCGAAGATGATTCCTGGAACGTGTTTAAAGAAGCATTTGACAATGCTGATAAAGATTTCCTGAAAAGGATAAAACAACTTCACCCTTTATTAACTCCAAATGATTTACGACTTTGTGCATACCTGAGATTGAATCTGTCGTCAAAAGAAATTGCTCCATTGCTAAATATCTCGGTAAGAAGCGTGGAGATAAAACGTTACCGTTTGCGTAAAAAAATGGATTTGCAGCATGAACAAGGCTTAGTAGAGTATATTCTTGCTGTATAGGAAGCTACTAAACAGAAAATTTCACCTATACATCACCACAACATTAACGTTATTGTTGTGGTTTTTTTTATGATTTACATTAATATTTTAACATAATTTAACATTGCGGATTTACTATTAATACTGGTAATTTTTTATGTTATATTAAAAATAAATAGTCTTTTTTGTGATTGTATGTTTTTTGTAAAGGTTGTTTTTGAATTATTATCAGTGAATCCGAATAAATTTATCTTTCAATAAAAACTAACTAATTATGAAATCTAGATTATTACTAATGGTATTGTTACTGTTTACATCTTTTGCGTTTTCGCAAGCTTTTGATGTAAAGGGAACTGTACTCGATGGCTCAGGTTTATCATTGCCTGGCGTAAATGTAAAAGTTAAAAGTTCGTCACAAAGTACAACCACCGATTTTGACGGATCTTTTAAGTTGTTAGGTATCCCAAAAGGAACCACAATTGTTTTAAGTTATATTGGTTTTAGAACACAAGAAGTTGTGGTTTCGAGCAGTATAATTACTGTAAAGATGAGTGATGATGCCAGATCGCTTGATGAAGTTGTTGTATTAGGATACAGCAGCAAAAAGAAAAGAGATGTAACAGGAGCAGTTTCTATTGTATCTAGTAAAACCATCGAAGATTTACATCCTATTAAAGTAGAGCAAGCCTTGCAAGGAACCGTTGCAGGTGTTAGTGTTACTGCGCAATCGGGTTCTCCGGGAGCAGCTATGGATATACATATTAGAGGTGTTGCCACCAATGGAAATAATGCTGCAACTGTATTTATAGATGGATATCAGGGAGATTTGAGTATTTTAAATCCTAATGATATCGAATCGATTACGGTTCTTAAAGATGCGCAAGCAGCAATTTATGGAGTATTAGGAGCTAACGGAATTGTTTTGGTAACTACAAAAACGGGTAAAAAGAATTCTAAAACCAAGGTTTCTTTTAATTCCTCTTTTGGTACACAGGAAACAACCAAAAAAATGTCGGTATTAAATGCTACAGAATATGCATTATTATTAAATGAGAGTTATGCCAATGGCGGACAAACATTGCCTTATCCTAATGTTTCGGGTTTAGGAAAAGGAACAGATTGGCAAGATGAAATTTTTAATCCAGCTCCAATAATTAATAATGATATATCAATATCAGGAGGTTCTGATAAAATCACATATACATTTAGTGGATCTGATTTAAGCCAACAAGGTATTATTGGAGGTTCTAAATCTGACTTTAAAAGAAATACAGCAAGATTGTCTTTAGGAGTCGATTTATCTAGTAAAATAAAACTACAAACCAATATTATTTATACTTACCTAGATAGAGATTCATTAAATGAAAACGGATTGGGTTCTGTGCTTTTTAATGCCATAAATACACCTTCGACTTTACCAGTTCGTGACCAAAACGGGAATTATACATTAGTTCCTAGTACACCAGGTTACGGAGTCGAAATTATTAATCCGCTTGCACAAATAGAGAATACATACAATGATTATAAATTAAAAAAATTGAACGGAAGTGTTAGTCTTACTTATGATGTAACCAAAGAGTTTAAACTAACATCACGTATCGGGTTTAATACAGGAAATAGTATTAGGAAAAACTTCTCAAAGCAAATAAGTTATGGAGGAAAAGTGTTTGATATTTCCCGAAGCAGTGTTACTCAAAACACAGTAAACGATAATGATTATACCTACGATTTTTTGGCAGAGTATAAAAAGACACTTTTTGACAGTCATAACATCAAAGCAATTTTTGTATCAACAAGTTATAAAACTTGGGGATCAGGACTTGGAGCAACAGGGTATGATGTACCTAATAATTCATGGCAATATGCCGATATAAATTTGGCTAAAGGAACAAGCCCGGCTGGAGGTCGTGATGTTTCGTCTTATAACTACGATGAAAGAAGAATCTCTTATGTTGGAATTTTAGAATATGATTTTAAAGGAAAATATCTTTTTAGCGGAGTTATCAGAAGAGATGCTTCGACCAAATTTGGACCAGATAACAGAGTAGCATTCTTTCCGTCATTTACTGGAGGATGGGTAGTCTCTGAAGAATCATTTTTAAAAGATAACAGTTTCATTAATTTCTTAAAACTAAGAGTAAGTTATGGAGTTTTAGGAAACGACTTAATCCCTAATAATGGTTATGCAGGATTGTTAGATGGAGAAGCGACTTATGTATATAATGGAGCTTTAGTAAACGGAACCGCAATTGGGGCGTTACCAAATTCAAAATTGCAATGGGAAGAAGCTAAAAAGTTTGATGTAGGATTAGATTTTCGATTATTTAATGAAAAAATAGACTTTACAGCAGATTACTTTATAGATACACGCGATAACTTATTAATCCCAAGAATTCCAGTATCGGCAATAACAGGAGTCTATGCTCCGGGAGCTTCTCCGCCTACTATGAATGCAGGTTCGGTACGCAACAAAGGATTTGAGTTTGCTATTAATTACAAAGACAAAATATCTGATAGTTTTAATTTTAATATCGGATACAATATAACAACCATCAATAATGAAGTTTTAGAAGTAGCAAATAGTACAGGTTATACCGATGCAGGAAGTTTTGGAGTAGGGCAACCGCTACCTCCGTCAAGAATGGAAAAAGGACAACCAATAGGTTATTTTTATGGATATAAAACTGATGGAATTTTCCAGAACCAAGCCGAGATTGCAGCACATCCATCTCAAGCAGCTTTAGGTTCGGTTACAACAGCTCCAGGAGATATTCGCTATAAAGATTTAAATAATGATGGCGTAATAGATAGTAGAGACAGAACCAACATTGGGGATCCAATTGCAAGTGTAATCATGGGATTAAATTTAAACTTTAATTACAAAAACCTTGACTTTCTTGCTTATTCCTATGCATCTATAGGAAATGATATGGTTAGAAACTACGAGCGTACACTTACAGATGTAAACAAATCTAATTATGTTTTAGGAAGATGGACAGGCGAGGGAACAAGTAATACAGTTCCTAGAGTAACAACCGGAGCGACAAACAACACTCTCTTTTCAGACTATTATGTAGAAGATGCTTCGTTTTTAAGAATCCAAAACGTGCAATTAGGCTATACATTAAACAAAGCATTCTCGGATAAAATCGGAATCTCAAAACTACGCTTGTATATGGGAGTAAACAACTTGTACACATTTACCAAGTATAGAGGTTTTGATCCAGCTGCTTTATCAGGACCATTAAATGCCGATAATGTTTCGCAATCGTCAGTGGGATCAGGAATCGATAACGGATTTTATCCAACACCAAGGATTTATACAATGGGATTAAATCTAAATTTTTAAAATTAAGAAAATGAAAAAGTATATTATAAATATAGGACTAGGAATCGTGCTTTTGGGAGCAATAAGTATTTCTTGTACAGATAGTTTTGTCGAGCGTGATCCAGTATATTCAATAGATTCCGAAAATTATTTTAATTCAGAGTCAGATTATTACAATGCCTTAATTGGAGCCTACGATTTATTGCAATCCTCTTATGTAAATGTTTTGTTGGGTGAGATAGCCTCAGACAATACATTTTCGGGAGGAGAAAGTGCCAGTGATGTAATAGGATTCCAGCAAGTAGATGATATGACGCACACAGCTGTAAATAGTAATATAAAAGATGTTTGGAACTGGATGTTTGCGGGAGTTAATAGAGCAAGTTACATTTTAGAGTTTAAAGACAAAACAGACTTCCCAGGGAAAAATCAAATATTGGCGGAAGCACATTTTTTAAGAGCATATTATCATTTTGAATTAGTAAAATGGTTTGGAGCTATTCCGCTAAACGGAGACAAGAGATTTAAATTAAATGATGAGAAAATAATTCCGCGTTCATCAGTTCCAGAAGTTTATGCTTCTATAGAAGCCGATTTGCTTTACGCAGTCGATAATTTAAACCCAAATGCCCCAGAGGTAGGAAGAGCGACTAAAGGTGCAGCACAAGCACTATTAGGAAAAGTGTACTTGTATCAAAACAAATATTTGGATGCATCCAAAGTTTTAGATAAAGTAATTGAATCAGGTAAATATTCATTAGTGACAGATTACAATACAATCTTTGAAAACGCTGGAGAAAACGGAAGAGAATCTGTGTTTGAAGTACAATATAGCGATGCCGAAGGAGCAAATTTTGGATGTTTACAATGTAGCGAAGGTAACGTAGCAGTAGGATTTAACGGAGTAAGAAACTATGTAGGACCATTTTTTGACTCAGGATATAGTTTTAATGTACCAACTCCAAAAATTGCCGATGCATTTGAGGTTGGCGATAAACGTAAAGATGTTGCTATTCTGGATATTGTTGCTTGGGCTGCAGCCAATAATGCCACTTATGGAGTAGGATATAAACACACAGGATATTTTAACCGTAAATATTTACCACGTCAAGGCGATGCTAATATTGGGGATCAAAACCTAACAAATCCTAATAATTATAGAGCAATACGTTATGCCGATGTTTTGTTAATGGCAGCCGAAGCTTATAACAGAGGAGGATTAGACGATGCCAAAGCAAGAACATACTTAAACGAAGTAAGAAGACGTGCATTTGGAGATACAAATCATGATATATCAGCTTCAGGACCAGCCTTAACAGATTTTATCTGGTCAGAAAGAAGATTTGAATTTGTTGGAGAAGGACTTCGCTTTTTCGATTTAGTGCGTACAGGAAAAGCAGCACAAGAAATTGTAGGTTTTAAGGCTGGAAAAAATGAAATATTTCCAGTTCCTATCGAAGAGATTCAATTCTCAAACGGAAACTGGCAGCAAAATCCTCAATATTAAAAAATAGTATCATGAAAAAATTACATTTTATTATAAGTCTGTTCGTTTTAGCAATCGCAATAGGTTGTTCTAATGACAGTAGTGGCAGCGATGTCGATATAGATTCGGTAGGAGCGCCAGTAAATATATCGGCACTTACAACAATTGCACAAGATAATTCAGGAAAAGTTACTTTTTTGCCCAAAGGCGAAGGAGTTACACAATATGAAATTTATTTTGGGCACGGAGCCACACAGCCCGTTATTGTAAATCCAGGAGCTACAACTACACATACATATCCAGAAGGAATATATCAGGCAAAAATTGTAGCAATGGGAATTAATGGAAAAAAGACAGAAATAACGCAAACACTTACAGTTTCGTTTTTGGCACCAACAAATTTACAGGTAACATTAGCGCATGTAGTTGGCGATAATTTATCGGCATCAGTAAGCGCAAAAGCCAATTTTGAAACCTTCTTTCAGGTTTATTTTGGCGAAGACCCAAATGAAATTCCTGTTGATTTTATGGAAGGAGAAACAATTAAGCACACTTATGCAAACGTTGGGACTTATGAAGTAAAAGTTGTCGCTTTAAGCGGAGGAGTAGCAACGACTACGCATACAGAATCGATAACAATTTCGAACCCAATTCTTCTGCCAGTCGATTTTGAGTCGGCTACATTAAATTACGCATTTAATAATTTTGGAGGAGCACTTACCACAGTAGCCAATAATCCTAGTGTAGATGCCAGTAATGTAAGTGCAAAAGTGGCTAAATTAACCAAAACGGCAGGAGCAGAAGTTTGGGCAGGTTCATTCTTAGAACTAGGAGTGCCGATTGATTTCTCGACATTGAAAAAAATCAGAATTAAAGCTTGGTCTCCAAAAGCAGGAATAGTGGTTAAAATGAAATTAGAGAATTTAACTGATTCAAATATAAATGCCGAGGTAGATGTTACCAATACAGTTGCAAATGGTTGGGAAGAACTTACATTCGACTTTTCGGCTGTAGATAATACCAATAAATACCAACGAGTAGTTCTTTTCTTCGATTTTGGTAATGCAGGAACAGGAGCCGATTATTACTATGATGATATTCAGTTAACCTCTGGAGGAGAATCTCTAGTGCTGCCATTAACATTCGAATCGGCTACATTAAGTTATGCTTACGGAAATTTTGGAGGAGCAACCACAGCAGTCATTGCAAATCCAGATAAATCGGGGATAAATACATCAGCAACCGTAAGTGCTTTAACAAAAGGGAACGGATCAGAAGTTTGGGCAGGTTCATCATTAGCATTAGATACTCCAATAAATTTCTCCACATTTAAAAAATTAAAAATGAAAGTTTGGTCACCACAGGCTGGAATTATTGTGAAATTTAAATTAGAGAATCTAACAGACTCGAGCATAAACAAAGAGATAGATGCTACCACAACAGTTGCTAATGGATGGGAAGAACTCACGTTTGATTTTGCAGGGATTGTAAATGCCAATAATTATCAGAGAATTGTAGTATTCTTTGATTTTGGAAACAGTGGCACAGGCAAAACATACTATTTTGATGATATAAAACAATCCAACTAAAAATATAAGGAATCATGAGTAAAAAAATAATTATAAATATCGTGTGCATACTCACCATGCTTCTTATGGTAGGTTGTCAGGAAGATAATTTAAAATTTGGAGAATTACAAGCACCAACAAACCTTGTAATTACTGCCGAAATTGTAGGTAAAACGGATGCAGATCCTAACGGAGATGGCTCGGGATTGGTAAAACTTGTCGCTACTGCAAATGATGCAATCTCATACAAGTACGCCTTTAGCGACGGTACATCGTTAAACTCGCCAACAGGTAAAACCGAAAAGCGATTTACCAAAACAGGATTAAATACCTATACAGTAACTGTAATAGCAACAGGAACAGGAGGAATACAATCAAGCACCTCGATAGAGGTTACAGTACAAAGTGATTTTAGTGATCCCGATGCAGTAATGTTCTTAACAGGCGGAACTTCTAAAAAATGGTATTGGTCAGCTTCAGAACCAGGCCATCTGGGTGTTGGGCAAAATGATGGCGACGCAACCAAGAATTATTATGCTAATTATTATACAGCAGGACCATTTGAGAAAGCAGCTTCACCAGCAAGTAGTTGTTTATATGATAATGTATTGACCTTTTCGCTAGACGGGGAACAAATAAAATATCAGCTGGATAACGGAGGAGCAACATTCTTTAATGCAGCTTTTGCAAGCGTAGCAGGAGGAAGTTCGCCAGACGATGCATGTTTAGCATACAACTCAAGCGGGACAAAAATAGTATCATTAAGTCCTTCAGAATCGGTTATTATGGGTAATCCAGACCATTTAACGCAAACAAGAGGAACAACAATGAATTTCTCCGATGGAGGATTTATGGGGTATTATATAGGTCAGAACTCATACGAGATAATCTCCATAACAGCAAACAGAATGGTTGTAAGAGCAGTTATGGGAGGTAATCCGGCATTAGCATGGTATCATATATTTACCACAACAAAACCTACTCAGGCGCCTCCAGCTGATTATACCACTTTAGTTTGGTCGGATGAATTTAATACTGACGGAGCACCAAATCCTGCAAACTGGGTAAATGAGTTAGGAACTGGCGACAGCGGATGGGGAAATAATGAAAAACAAAATTATACCAACAGTCCAAACAATGTAATAGTGCAAGGCGGAAGCTTAAAGATAACTGCCAAAAAAGAAGCTTCAGGCGGAATGGCATATTCCTCGGCACGATTAAAAACAGATGGTAAATTTAAATTCACCTATGGTAAAGTTGAGGTAAAAGCCAAATTACCAATAGGAGGAGGGACTTGGCCAGCAATCTGGATGTTAGGACAAAATTATGCAACAAATACATGGCCAGCTTGCGGAGAAATAGATATTATGGAGCATGTAGGTAATAGCCAAAATCTGATTCATAGTACACTGCACTATCCAGGACATTCTGGCGGAGGTGGAAACACAGGTTCAACAACTATTGCAACAGCATCATCAGAGTTTCATGTTTATAAAGCAGTTTGGAGCCCGGAATCAATTAAGTTTTATGTAGATGATGCCTTGTTTCATTCTTTTGCCAATGATGCAACAACACCATTTAATAAAGATTTCTTTCTGATACTAAATTTTGCAATGGGAGGAAACTTTGGAGGAGTCATAGATCCAGCATTTACACAATCTACAATGGAGATAGATTATGTAAGAGTATATCAATAATATAAAAGTTAAAGTTAGTCGGAATAAGGAGGTTAGCGGCACATTTGTTGGCCTTCTTATTTTTAATGATAAATAAAAGAAATAAAATGAAGAGAATTTTAATCCTATTATTAATAGGTAATTTAAGTTTTGCACAACAAGCAAAAAGGAAATTGGTTTGGGAAGAAAATTTTAACGGAAAAACCCTAAACGAAACAGTTTGGAATTACGAACTCGGAGACGGTTGTCCTGATTTATGTGGTTGGGGTAATAACGAAAGACAAATTTATACCAAGACAAACCATCAATTAAAAGATGGAAGCTTAATTATTAATGCAAGAAAAGACGGAAATGTATATACATCAACACGTATTACAACCAAAGGCAAAAAAGAGTTTAAATACGGACGCATCGAAGCCAGAGCCAAATTACCAGTTGGTCATGGCCTATGGCCAGCATTCTGGATGTTAGGAGCAAATAAAGATCAGGTAAACTGGCCAAAATGTGGCGAAATAGATATCTTAGAGTATATAGGCAGAGATCCACACATGGTTTATACCACATTACACACGCAAGATAGCCACGGGAATACAATTAATACCAAGAAAACTGCATTTCCAGATATCGAAAAAGGATTCCATGTATTCGCAATAGAGTGGACAAAAGACAAAATCGACTTTTTTGTAGACAAAGATTTAGTGTACACATTTGAACCGAAAGATAAAAATGAAGACGTTTGGCCATTTGATAAGCCATTTTATATATTAGTTAATCTGGCAATAGGAGGAAATTTTGGAGGACCTGAAGTAGACGATAAAGTTTTTCCACAAGATTTTATTGTCGATTATATTCGGGTATATCAGTAATTTAAGATTGCAAAAAAAAGAAGGTTAAATCGTAATTACTTTATTTTGTGAGATTTAAGCTTCTTTTTTAACTGTTGTAACCAAAATGTTAATTTATTGTTTCTTGGTCTTTTTTTAGAAATCATTGACTTTATTTTAATGTTTCTCAGTTTTTTGTGTTAATTATTCTTAATTTAATTTGCTTTATAAAATATTTATTTGTTAAATTTGAACACTTAATTAACACTTTAAAAACCAGAAGCCTATACATTAAAATTACTTTTTAGAAAATTACTCCAATTCAAAACTAAAACTAAAAGGTAGTATTATGGCTAATCTGCAAATTCCTGACGCTCTATTGGTGAAGAACTATGTTGAAGGTAACGAAAGTGCCTTGTCAACATTAATAAAAAGACATGAATCTAAGATTTATGGATTCATATATTCAAAAATAGCAGACAGAGATATATCAAATGATATTTTCCAAGATACATTTATAAAAGTAATCAAGACATTAAAAAGTAATTCTTATAACGAAGAAGGTAAATTCCTTCCTTGGGTAATGCGTATATCACACAACTTAATTGTGGATCATTATCGAAAAAATAAGAAAATGCCAATGTATAGAGAAACCGAAGAGTTTTCGATATTCTCCATCATGTCCGATGATTCCTTAACGATAGAGAACAAAATGATTATGGATCAAGTTGAGGTCGATTTAAAAAAATTAATCGAAGAACTTCCAGATGATCAAAAAGAAGTACTCGTAATGCGTATGTATCAAGACATGAGCTTTAAAGAAATATCCGAAATAACCGGTGTAAGTATTAATACAGCATTAGGTAGAATGAGATATGCATTGATGAATATTCGAAAAATTATAGAAAAACATCAAATTATTTTAACTAATTAATATACTAAATTGAGCAATAGGTCGTTGTTATATAAAATAAACATTTATTAGCATGGCAAAAATTTACTCAAAAAAAGTGATGATTAGTAAAAATCTAAAACCAAACAAAGAAGTAGTTTCTTTTTTATTGAGCTATTCACAAGCCTTAACAGTAGTGAAAATCGAAGATAAAAGTTTTGAGATTATAGCTAATTAAACAGCCCACAGCAACTGTCGGATGTTTTGAAAGTAAATGAAATTAATCAAATTGGTCGTTTGATTAAAAAATCACTAAGGGCAATATGCAATTAGTGATTTTTTTGTTTTTTAGAAGACTGATTTTCGTAATACTCATCAATAACCGATTTTCTTCCAATAGTCTTTGTGATAATATCTTTATCAAGATCCCACCCACGAGCAGGCGAATATTCTCGACCGTACCAAATAATTTCAAGATGCAAATCATTCCAAACCTCCTCAGGAAAAAGACGTTTAGCATCCTTTTCAGTTTGAGTAACATTTTTTCCGTTAGATAAATTCCATCTATACATCAACCTATGAATGTGAGTATCTACAGGAAATGCAGGAACACCAAAAGCTTGCGACATAACAACACTTGCTGTTTTATGCCCAACAGCAGGCAATTCCTCCAGATATTCATAACTCTGAGGAACCTCACCGCCATGTTTATCAATCAGGATATGCGACAAACCATAAATACCTTTAGCCTTCATAGGCGATAAACCACAAGGACGAATAATATTCTGAATTTCTTCAACCGACATTTTAATCATATCATACGGATTATCAGCCTTTGCAAACAATATAGGCGTAATCTGGTTCACACGAACATCAGTGCACTGAGCCGACAATAAAACAGCGATTAATAAAGTATAAGGGTCTTTATGATCTAGAGGGACAGGGATAGTAGGATATAATTCTTTTAACGTATTTATAACAAAAGTTACCCGTTCTTGTTTATTCATTTCCGTAAATTTAATCCCGTAAAAATAGCACAAATTTTATCATGAGCCTAATCCAGCTTTCCGTTACAACGCCTCATCGCGGTAGTAACATTTTTAAGTATTCGCAAGAGCTTCCGCTGGTCGCTTTGCCAATACATAAAATGTAAACCACCACAATTCCGGGGTTTTCACTACAATCTGGGCTAACAAATCAGGAATTATGGCAGATGAGTTAGGAATTATAAGCCATGAATTATTTAAATTTACAATCAAAAAATCTAAACTAATCAGTTGAGTAATCTAACAATCTAAGCGAGTCTAAAATTCTAAGTAGTCTAAGCCAGTCTAATTAATCAAAGAAGTCTAAAAAAATATAAAAATGACAACATTACAAATAGGAGATAAAGCACCAAATTTTTCAGGAACAGATCAAGACGGAAACACACATAAACTAGCCGATTATGCAGGCAAAAAATTAGTAGTATTCTTTTATCCAAAAGCAAATACACCAGGATGCACGGCCGAAGCTTGCGACTTAAGAGATAACTACGAACGTTTTCAAGCAAATAATTATGCATTATTGGGAGTTAGTGCCGATGCACAAAAAGCACAAGCCAAATTCAAAGAAAAATACGATTTCCCTTTCCCGTTATTGGCAGATGAAGATAAATCAGTAATTCAAGCCTTTGGAGTTTGGGGACCTAAAAAATTCATGGGTCGTGAATATGACGGAATCCACAGAACAACTTTTGTTATCAACGAAAAAGGAATTATCGAAGACATAATCTCAAAAGTAAAAACCAAAGAACACGCCGATCAAATCTTGAAGTAGAGATTACTATTTCGGTTTTTAAACTCAGTTTTCATGAGGTCTTTGTCAAAGTTTTGAACCAAGGCTGTAAGGAACTTTAGTAAAAAATATTATTTTTATTTTCGTATATCTTTAAACATATCATGAAATGCAAATCAGAACAGATGTGAGAGAAATATTAAGTTATATCTCAGATGATCAACTTGATTTTTTTGCTCGAGAAACTATGGTTGATTGGAATGCTAAAAAATTAAAAGGTAAGGAATTATTTAAACTTTGTGTTTTTGGAGTTCTAAATGAAAATAGAGCTAGCTCTAGAGTATTTGAGAATTTTTATGAAAATCATTTCTTTTGTAAATATGCTCAAATTCCTAAAGATAAAAGTGTTAGTCACAGTAGTATTGCTGAGAGAATAGGAAAAATAAACGTTGCGTATTTTGAGAAATTATATCAGCATACTGTTACTATCTTTCAGGATAAACTTAACGAAAAAGATAAAGCTAAATTAAGTTTATACGACTCAACAATTACAAGTTTATCAGCTTCTTTACTGAGTTTTGGAATGCAAAATGGACAAAAGAACAAAAAAGGCGAACAAGGAAAAAATAGTATAAAATTCACGATTGGCTTTAGTGAGCTGCCTTTTAATGTCAAGTTTCACAAAGATCAAAAAATGATTAGTGAGGATTTGGCTTTGGGAAATATTCTAGAAGAGCACATAGCCAATAAAAAAGATATTGCAGTTTTTGACAGGGGAATGAAGGATAGAAAGACAATGGTTGAACTCTCCAATGATGATAAGTATTTTGTGACCCGAATTTATAAATCATCTAAATATGAAGTAGATAAAGGTAGTAAAGTAACTCTATTAGATTTTGAAAATGAAATCCTTAAACTAACAAGACATAGCAAGGTTTACCTTTATGCTAATCAAAAGAAGACTAAAATAGTTTTTAGATTAGTTGAGGGGATATTAAAATCTGATGGAGAAAAAATATTGTTTTTAAGCAATTTACCTGAAGATGAATTTACAGCAAATCAAATAGCTGAAATTTACAAAAGACGTTGGGATATTGAGCGTTTCTTTAGATTCATAAAACAAGAATTGAATTTTAAACACTATTTTTCAAGACAGTGGAACGGAATTCAAGTAATGATTTACATTATTTTAATTGCATCAATATTGCTTTTGAGTTACATAAAACTAAATCAATTAAAAGGATATAAAATCCCCAAAATGTCATTTTGTAATCAATTGCAAAATGACATTATTCAACAAGTAGTAATACATTGTGGTGGAGATCCTACTAAATTAGAAACATTTAATACATGAAACCAAGTTCCTTACAGCCTTGGTTTTAAGCTTTGACAAAGGTCTGTGTGTAAAAACGAAAAACTTAAAGGCTCTTATGAAATCTAGAGCCCTAGCCCTGATAGAAGCGGTATCCTTTTTCTGGCTTCTTTAGACAGGAAAAGATACAAGCGGATAGCAGGAAATAGCTTCTAATTAAAATTTCAATATCTAAAATTCCAAATTCCAATTGTTTTATGGTTCGATACCTTTGTCAAAGTTTTTAAAACTTTGACAAAGGTTTACAGGCAAGTCAAAAAAAAATCCCAAACTCTTTTTAGAATTTGGGATTTTAGATATTGTAATTTAAAGAAATTTAGATTTTCTTCATTTGATCTTTCATCATTGTGATTTGCTCTTTCAGCATTCCTTGTTTGTCTAATTTCTTAGCTTCATTCAACAAATTAGTCGCTTCAAGCTTTCTTCGGCGTGACATAGCAACACCAGCAAGGTTTAATTTTGCAACAGCTAAATCCATATCCATAGATAAGCCAAGTTCAATTGCTTTTTTGAAATATTTCTCAGCTTGATTAATATTAGTTTGAGAAACCATAATGCCATGTAGGTAATTAAAGTAACCTTGTTGTTTTCTTACTAAAGCAGTTTCAGGATTTTTGATGTATGCCAGCCATTTTTTAGCACCTTCAAAATCTTGTTTTCTTAATTTCAGGAAGGCTAATAAGATGAATTCATTTTTAAAGTAAAGGAAAATAGGTATTCCAGCTAATAATATAAGAAAGATTCCGTTTCCGGTATTACTTTCTGTAAATTGCCAAACGCCAGCAACTACTAATAGTCCGGCTAAAATAATTTTAATATTTCTGTGAAACATAATAGGTGTATTTTTGTGATTGCAAAGATAGTAAAATGAATTAAAAATATTTTTATAAAACTACTTGCAAGGAAAAAAAGTCTTTGTATATTTGCACTCGGTTTTAGAGTAACAATATTCGAAGAACAAAAAGAAGATATTAGACACCATATTTAAAGATACAAAGCAATGAGCAAAAGAACGTTTCAACCATCGAAAAGAAAAAGAAGAAATAAGCACGGATTTATGGACAGAATGGCTTCTGCGAATGGAAGAAAAGTTCTTGCACGTAGAAGAGCTAAAGGAAGACATAAACTGACTGTTTCTAGCGAACCTAGACACAAAAAATAATGTTTCTATAAACATAAATAAGGCGTTACTTTTTTTAGTATCGCCTTTTTTTATACCTTGTCATTAAAAAATGAGTAATGTTTTAATTTCTAATGCAGTAGGATTAAACATTAAAAGAAAATATAACTACACAATACAATTAAAATGCCAAAAGACACATCAATAAAATCAGTTTTAATAATAGGTTCGGGGCCTATTGTTATTGGTCAAGCTTGCGAATTTGATTATGCAGGATCACAATCAGCACGTTCTATTCGTGAAGAAGGAATTGAAGTTATCTTGATAAACTCAAATCCAGCGACTATTATGACCGACCCATCAATGGCGGATCATGTATATTTAAAACCACTAACTACAAAATCGATTATTGAAATTCTGAAAGCACATCCACAAATTGATGCTGTTTTGCCTACAATGGGAGGACAAACTGCATTAAATTTATGTTTGGAAGCTGATGAAAAGGGAATTTGGGCTGATTTTGGAGTAAAATTAATTGGTGTTGATGTGAACGCCATTAATATTACTGAAGATAGAGAGCAGTTTAAACAACTTCTTGAAAAAATTAATGTACCAACTGCACCTGCAAAAACGGCTACTTCGTACTTAGAAGGAAAAGAAATTGCACAGGAATTTGGTTTCCCACTTGTAATTCGTCCTTCATTTACACTTGGAGGAACTGGAGCTGCGATTGTTTATAAAAAAGAAGATTTTGATGAGCTTTTAACAAGAGGTCTTGAAGCTTCGCCAATACATGAGGTTTTAATTGATAAAGCTTTAATGGGTTGGAAAGAATATGAGTTGGAACTTTTAAGAGATAAGAATGATAATGTTGTAATTATTTGTTCTATCGAAAATATGGATCCAATGGGAATTCATACTGGAGATTCGATTACAGTTGCACCAGCAATGACTTTATCGGATACAACATTCCAAAAATTAAGAGATTACGCTATATTAATGATGCGTAGTATCGGAAACTTTGCAGGAGGTTGTAATGTGCAATTTGCGGTTTCGCCAGACGAAAAAGAAGATATCGTTGCGATTGAAATCAACCCTCGTGTATCTCGTTCATCTGCATTAGCATCGAAAGCAACTGGTTATCCAATTGCAAAAATTGCTTCTAAACTAGCTTTAGGGTACAATCTTGATGAGTTGCAAAACCAAATTACAAAATCGACTTCGGCTCTTTTTGAACCGACTTTAGATTATGTGATTGTAAAAATACCTCGTTGGAACTTTGATAAATTTGAAGGTGCTGACAGAACTCTTGGTCTTCAGATGAAATCTGTAGGTGAGGTTATGGGTATCGGACGTTCATTTCAAGAAGCTTTACATAAAGCAACACAATCATTAGAAATTAAACGTAATGGTTTAGGTGCTGATGGAAAAGGATATAAAAATTACGAACAAATTATCGAGAAACTAACTTTTGCAAGTTGGGATCGTGTTTTTGTAATTTATGATGCAATTGCAATGGGAATTCCGTTGAGCCGTATTCATGAGATTACTAAAATAGATATGTGGTTCTTGAAACAATATGAAGAACTTTATACGCTAGAGAAAGAAATTTCAAACTATAAAGTAGCTACTTTGCCAAAAGAACTTTTGCTTGAAGCGAAACAAAAAGGTTTTGCCGACAGACAAATTGCTCACATGATGAATTGTCTGGAAAGTGAAGTGCATACTTTACGTATGGATAAGAACATTAATCGTGTGTTTAAATTAGTAGATACTTGTGCTGCCGAATTTAAGGCGAAAACTCCTTATTACTATTCAACTTTTGAAGCTGAAATAGAAAAAGCAAATGGGGAACGTTATGTAGATAACGAAAGTATTGTTACCGATAAAAAGAAAATAATAGTTTTAGGTTCTGGACCAAACCGAATTGGACAAGGAATTGAATTTGATTATTCTTGCGTTCACGGTGTACTTGCAGCTAAAGAGTGTGGTTACGAAACTATCATGATTAACTGTAATCCAGAAACTGTTTCGACAGATTTTGATACTGCTGATAAATTGTATTTTGAGCCAGTTTTCTGGGAGCATATCTACGATATCATTCAGCATGAAAAACCAGAAGGTGTAATTGTACAGTTAGGTGGTCAGACAGCATTAAAACTAGCAGATAAATTATCTAAATACGGTGTAAAAATTATAGGAACAAGTTTTGATGCCTTAGATTTAGCCGAAGATAGAGGACGTTTCTCTGAGTTATTAACTGAATTGCATATTCCTTTCCCTCAATTTGGAATCGCTGAAACTGCGGATGAAGCTTCTGCTCTTGCAGATACTTTAGATTTTCCATTATTGATTCGTCCTTCTTATGTATTAGGTGGTCAGGGAATGAAAATCGTAATCAACAAGAAAGAACTTGAAGAGCACGTTATTAATTTATTGAAAACAATTCCTGGGAATAAATTACTTCTGGATCATTACTTAGCTGGAGCAATCGAAGCTGAGGCTGATGCAATTTGTGATGCTGATGGAAATGTTTATATCATAGGAATAATGGAGCACATCGAGCCTTGTGGAGTTCACTCGGGAGATAGTAATGCGACATTACCTCCTTTTAACTTAGGAGAGTTTGTAATGCAACAAATAAAAGATCATACTATAAAAATTGCGAGAGCTCTTAAAACAGTTGGTTTAATAAACATACAATTTGCGATAAAAGATGATACGGTTTATATTATCGAGGCAAATCCTAGAGCATCGAGAACAGTACCATTTATTGCAAAAGCTTACGGAGAACCTTATGTAAACTACGCTACAAAAGTAATGTTGGGACATAATAAGGTAACCGATTTTAAATTCAACCCGCAATTAAAAGGATTTGCAATTAAACAACCTGTATTCTCTTTTAGTAAATTCCATAATGTAAACAAAGCATTAGGGCCAGAGATGAAATCAACAGGTGAAAGTATCTTGTTTATCGACGACTTAAAAGACGATCAGTTCTACGAATTGTACTCAAGAAGAAAAATGTATTTGAGTAAATAATCTCAAATCCTGATATAAAAAAAGCCTCAAAATCTAAATTTTGAGGCTTTTTTGTTTAATAGGAGAATTGCTTATTTTACAATTATCTTTTTAGATGTATTGTTAACTTTTAAAATATAATTTCCTGAAGTTAAATTTGATAAAATGATTTTATTGTCTTTGCTGTCAGATGCTTTGAAGTTTTGAACTTCTCTACCTGTCATGTCAAATAATTGAATCGTTTTTAAATCAACTTTACTGTTTTCGATAACTAAATAATCTGTTGCAGGATTAGGATAAACTACAAAGTTATCTGTTGTATTGTTAACGTCTTTTAATCCTAACATTGGGTCAGTAATTTTAATTACTTTTTTGGCACTTGTGCTAACGTAAAGTGCTCCATTGTAAAAAGCCATTTGTCCTGCGCTGTCACCAAGATTAAGTCTTGTATATTGAGTTTGGTCTCCATTTGAGCCCCCTGCAGGGAAACGAAAAATTCTACCTAGCGTACCTGTTGAAATGTATAAATCTCCATTTGGTGTGTAAAGAAGGTTAGATGGATTCATCATTCCTGAAATAAGTGTGCTTACAGTACCTGCAGGGGTTATTTTTTTTATTTCGCCTTCAACTTTATCTGCAACAATTAAATTGCTCGATTTATCAAATACCATCCCATTTGGTTGAGTAAGACCTGTAGCAAAAGTGGTAACTATTCCATTAATGTCTATTTTTTTGATGCTTCCGGAAATAGCTTCTGAGTAATATACATTGCCAGATGCATCGATTGCTATCCCGTAAGGGTCATTTAAAGCTGGGTAAGAAGTTGCTACCCCGGTTGGTGTTACTTTTTTGATTTCGTCAATGGAGCCTGATCCAGCAATCCAAAGATTACCATTGGGGTCAAAAGCTATTTGTTGTGGTGTTCCGTTTAGAGAACTAATAAAAGGAGTTTTTATAAGGCTTGGAGTGATTTTAGTTACATTGTATGCGCTGTAATCGGCAACATATAAGTTTCCAGCACTATCAAATGCAATTCCTGTTGGTGTATTTAATCCAGTTACATAATCACTAGGTGTTTGGGCATTAATACTAAATGTAGAGAATAAAGCAAAGAGTAAAATTTTTTTCATATATATGATTTTAATGTTTGGTCAAATATATATTATTTCGTTTTCAGTGTTGCTTTTTTTGTAAAAAATTATGTCGTTTTGTTTTTATTTCTGTTAAAAAAAAGATGAAATATCATAAATTTTATTAATACTGCTTTTGATACAGCTTTTTGAATAGAAATAATCAAATTCGGGTATAAAAAAAGCCTCAATCAAGAGGCTTTTTTGTTTTTAAAGTAAGAATTATTTAATCAGTTGTTGTAACGGTTTAAGTTGTTCCATATCTATATTAGATTCTTTAAGAACGGTCATTAATGTCATGATATTGTTTGGATTCATATTTTTTCCTAAAACACGAACTACTGCAAAACCATTTTCATTTCTGTTGGCATAAATTATGAACTCTTCAATATTCTCGTCTGTTCCTACATAGCTTACTGAAGCGCCATCTTTTCCAGAACCAAATTTCATTAATTGTTGGTATTTTGGGTTCTTTAAAATAGTATTTAGCTTAGTTCTTTCGGCTTCATATTCCGTTTGGTTTTTATCATTTCGTTTAAAAGCCAAGATGTTCATTTTGTCGAAAGAGTTTAATGCTTCGCTTTGTTCAGCAGATAGTTTTTCTTTGTTTACATTGAGAATACTTGGCGAAACATCGAGAGCAATAAAGTTTTTGTTTTCGGTATTTTCTACGAAATATTTCTGTAATGAAGGTTCAGAATTGCAACTTACTAGAAGTAATAATCCTAAAAAGGCGAAAATGTTGGTGATTCGTTTCATGTTATTTTTTTCCTTTAGATGCTTTTTTCAAATCAGAACCTCCAGGTAATTTCATTTTGTCTGTAAGTACCGAGATTTCATTTAAATCAAAATTACCAGTAAGTGATAGTAAAACTGTGTCTTCATTTTTACCTGAATCAATAAACATAAATAACTCTTTTATTTGAGTGTCGCTTGCTCCAGATTTTACATAAATTTTTACGTTTCTTCCGTTATCGTTTACTCGCATTAACTCTTCTAAACCTGCAGATTTTATGTATTTATCTGCGGTAAGTTTCATGTCGGCTTCAACTCTGGTACTTTGTGTTGTAAACACCTTTAGATTATCTAGTTTTTTAATAAGGCTTAAGTATTGTTGTGTTTCTTTATCCGAAGCATCAACTTTTACCTTACTCATTAAATCGAACATTTTTTTGTTTACGATTACAGATGTTACATCATCCTGACCATCATATTTGTCAAAAGCTCCTTGTGCATAAAATGCATGGCTTACAAATGCGAAAACTAGTGTTATTATGAAATTTTTACTCAAGCTTCTTCTATTGTTTTTTCTGTTTTCGTGAATCGTTGATTTCATTTTATCGAGTTTTATTTTGTTTGAAAATTAAGTTTTTTGATTGTTCGTATTCTTTAATATACTGGACACTTTCTATACCAGTATTAACATTGTGTGACACCATAGCCAAGGCTTTTTGCGTCGCCGCCAAAGCTTCTTCTGGGGAGTCATAAGTTCCTAAGTCTGATTTTGCAACAACAGGAGTTGTGTTATTTGTGTTGTTGAGGTAAAAATAAGAACCTATTCCTAGTAAAAGGACAGCCGAAGCAGCAATTGATAACCACGCCACATTACGTTTCTTAGTTTGTAGTGGAATTTCTTGCGTTAAACGTTGTTCTTTTACTTGAGAGAAATAACCAAAAAGTGGTTTGTATTGCTCTAAATGCTGCGCAACATTCGGAGAAGAAAAGTAATTTTTTAATTCATTTTCTTCGGCAATAGTGCTTTCTCCCTGAAAGTATTTTTCTAATAATATTTCTATTTTATCTGATTCCATATTGATGTGTATTAAGCATAGATTCTCTTATTTTTTTTCTAGCTCTTGAAAGCGCTACGCGAATAGCGGTTTCATTCATATTAACTATTTTGGAGATTTCGTCAAACTCATATTGTTCGACATCTCGTAACTGAATTAAAATTTGTTGCTGCTCTGGCAATTGACTCATTATTTTTTCTACCCATTCTAAACTATTATTATCTTCTACTTTTTGATCTAATCGCGGCTCTCTATCGGTGTAATTAGAATGTACAAGGGTAAGATTACTGGCTCGTTTTGATTTTAATTGATCCAGACAATAATTTTTTGTCATTGTCATGGCAAGAGCTTCAACATTATTATAAGTGCTTAATGTTTCTTTCTTACTCCATAGTTTAACTAAAATCTCTTGCGAGGCATCTTCTGCTTCTTCTGTACTTATGAGTAATCGTTTTGCCAGACGAAATACTTTGTCTTTAAAAGGATTTACTAACTGAAGGAAAACGATTTGGTTCATAAAAATTACAAATTATAGGTTCGCTTATAGTATCAAGACGAAACAGAATTATTTTTGTTACAAAAGTGTGTGAAATAAAACTAAAGATAGTATTTTTACGTTAATACTATATTGATACCTACTATATGAAGACAATATTAAGAACCGCAATATTATTATTTTTAGCAGTATTCTGCTTTCAAGCCTGTCAGGATCAAGATGATGTGGCTGCTCCTAAAAACCTACAGGTTCAGGATTTTATCTGGAAAGGATTAAATCAATATTATTTATGGCAAGGTGATGTTCCTAATTTATCCGATGATCGGTTTAATAATAATCAAGAAGCGTTAAATTCTTTTTTAAGAGGATATCCAGATCCCGAAACATTATTTAATTCTTTGCGAGTAGATCCGTCAATAGACAGATTTAGTTGGATTGTAGATGATTATACTGTATTGGAACAAGAACTTCAAGGAACATCTAAAAATAATGGAATTGATTTTAAATTAAGTCCAAAATCTAAAGGTTCTAATGATTTGATTGGTTTTGTGCGTTATATTCTTCCTAACTCAGATGCTGCAAGCAAAGGAGTGAAGCGTGGAGATTTATTTTATGGTATTAATGGTACGCAAATTACTTATGATAATTATAAAACTTTACTCGCGCCAGATAGTTATACGATAAATTTAACTGATTATGATGGAACGACATTTGTACCAAACGGCAAATCGGTTACGCTTACTAAATCTGTTTTGGATGAAAATCCAATTTTCATAAATAAAGTGATAGAGAAGAATGGTCGTAAAATAGGTTACTTAATGTATAATGGTTTTTATGGTAACTATGATGATCAATTAAATGCTGCATTTGGAGAATTAAAAGGAAAAGGTATTACCGATTTAGTTCTTGATTTGCGATATAATGGGGGAGGTTCTGTGCAAACAGCAACCCGATTAGCAAGTATGATTACAGGACAGTTTACAGATAAAGTTTTCTCTAAACAAAAATGGAATGCTAAAATGAATGAAAGTTTAGAAATTAATAATGCAGAATTTCTAATCAATAATTTTGTAGATAAATTTAATGGAGTTGCTTTAAATAGTTTGAATTTGACCAAAGTATATATATTAACTTCTAAAAGTACAGCTTCGGCAAGTGAATTGGTTATTAATGGGTTAAAACCATACATTGATGTAATACAAATAGGTGATGTAACTATAGGTAAAAATGTAGGTTCGGTTACTTTGTATGATTCTCCTACTTTTCTTAAAAGAAATGTTAATCCAAGTCATAAATATGCGATGCAGCCAATTGTTTTGAAGATTGTTAACTCAGTAGGTTTTGGAGAATATACTAATGGATTAACGCCTACTTATAGCGTAATAGAAACTATAAATTCGTTGGGAGTTTTAGGAGATGAAAATGAGCCATTATTAGGCACTGCAATTTCTAAAATTACAGGTACAGGTAAAGTAATTTTGCCTAAAGATGGTAAAGAGTTTGAATACTTTACCGATTCTAAATCAATAGATGGTATTCGAAACCAAATGTATGTAGATAAAGCTCCTGAAGGACTTTTGAGAGCATTACAAGATTAGATAGAGAAATAAAAAAGGCTTTCGTTAGAAAGCCTTTTTTAATAAAGTAAAATGTAAATAAATGATTTTAATTAGTCATTGAAGTAAAATCCGTTTGGTCCTAAGCCAACTGTTAATTCCTTTATAAGAGTACCATTTAAATTATAGATATAAGCCTTACTATTTGAAGCAAAATCACCTCCGTCTGAAACATAAATTTTGTCATTCTTTACAGCAAAACCATACATTTTTCCATATTCTGAAGTTGAAGAATATTCAAAAACAGGTGTAGTAGATGCTGTTGTAGCAGTGTAATCTATTGCGTAAACAGCTGTATTTGCTGTATAATATATTTTGTTATTGTAAATATCTAAGTTTCTAGCTCCGTCAAGTGATTCTGGAAAAGTAATTTTAGTGATGGTATTATCTGATAATTTTACTTTTGCAATTTCGCTTCTATCTCCGTATGGAGTTCTGATAATATATAACGTACCATCTTTGGTTTCCATTGGATCTCCACCAAAGCCAATAGTCACTTTAGTTTCTATTTTGTTTGTACTTGGATTAATGATAACTAATTTATCACTGTTATAAGGCTCAGTTATGTAAAGTTTATTGTTTGTAAGTTCAATACGGTTGGCAGTTCCGTCTAAAGGAATTGTACTTTCTACCTTATTTGTAGATAAGTTAATTACAGCGACAAAATCATCAGTATTTCCTACTGGGTTTGTTTTGCTCCAGTATGTGTTTGCATTAGTAACATATGCTTTCCCATCTTTTACAACACCATATCTAGGTTTGATAAGTCCAGTCTCAATTTTAGCTACTAATTTAAAAGTGTAACGATTTACTACGTTAATCACATTTGTACCTCCAGAAATAATGTAGGCTTTGTCGTTATCAAAAAAGATATTTTGAAGATATTTTCCGATATAGTCATTACCATTTGTTGGTCCGTAAACATCTTTAACAAAAGTGTTTGTATTTAAGTCTTCATTGATAAAAGACACAGAACCACCACTGATATCATTTCCTTCATTTAAGATAAAAATACCATCCTCATAAGCTCCTTTTGGACCATCGTCATTGTTGTCATTATCATCATTAGAGCAAGAAGCAAGAAGCGAAATGCTTAATGCTAATAAAAATAATCTAGTTAGTTTCATTATATTAAAATTTAAGGTTTATGTACAAATTATAATTTCTTCCAGGCATTGGTCTGAATTCTAGACTTTCATATTCTTTATTCCAAACGTTTAAAATTTGAAAACCTATTTTAAAAGAGGATAAAAGTTTGAAGTCATAGTCTATACCTATGTTTGAAACGGTGTAAGCAGGAATTATGTTTTTTGGGTCATTATCGGATTGTGTATAAACAAAATCATTGTATAAAAATTGATAATTGGCTGAGAACTTATTTCTGTAATATGAAATTGCTCCTGTAATTTTATTAAAAGGAACAAAGAACAATTGCTTTTTGGTTTCGTCATTTTCTGAAACGGTATAAGCATAAGTCGCATTGACATTAAAATAATTTTTACCAAAATGTTTTTTCCAACTTAATAAGGTTTCAGCTCCGTAACTATTTACTTTGTCGGTGTTCTGAGGCATCCAGATGCCATTATCACTAGGTACCCATCGTAATAAGTCTTTTATTTTCATGTAATAAAAAGTTTGGGTCAGTGAGATATTTTTGTATGTAAAAACATTTCCAATTTCGGCTTGATAGGAGTTCTCTGGTTTTAAATCAGGATTTCCTCCTTCTTCCCAATACAAATCATTAAACGTTGGAATTCTGAAATTTCGAGAGAAATTTAATTTCAGATTATATAATTTACTAAATTGATAAGATGACCCTAAAGAGAATAAAACAGGAGATTTGTAATTATTTGTAAATTCTTTTCGGATGCCTAACTCGTTTTTCCAATTTGCAAAAAAATCTTGTTTTATCATTAATGCAGCTGAGCTAATTTCTCTCACATGATCTCCAAAACCAGTTCCGTAACCTTTGGTTCTATTATAATCTAGGATAGCGTTTACTTGAGTTGATTTAAAAAGAGTGTATCCTAAATCAGCTTTAGTAATTAGGCTTTCTGTTTTTCCGTGGCTATAGTTGTTTTTTGAATTATCTTCAAAATATTGATATTTCTCAGTAATAAAAGCAGTTTTAAAGTTGGTTGTGAATCTGCCAAAATCACCATCATATTCTATTAAATTACGACTGAAACTATTAATGTATTTTGATTTGGTTTCAGATTCAGAAATAATTGAAGTATTTCGGTCAGTATTAGATGTTTGGCTGTATAATTTAAGGCTGTTCTTTGCGTCAAATTTATAACCTAGGTTTGCGCTCATCGTAATGATATCATATTGCCCGTTTTGGTTCCAGCGTTGTTCACCTTTCCAGTTGTATCGGTTTAAGTATTTGTAATCATTGGCTGAGCTATTTTTAGAAAATCCAATTTGTGCGCTCCACTTTTCGTTTGAAATATTTGTTTTGTAGTTGATTCCAATGGTATTAAAGCTTCCGTAATCTAGCTTTAAATTATTTTCAAACCTTTTGTAAAAACTTAAATCATTGTTTAAATGTACTGTTCCTCCCACAGCACCACTTCCGTAAATAACACTTCCTCCACCAGCTTTTACACTTACCGAATTGTAGTCAGATCCGGCTATAGTATTAAAATCGGTACTTCCGTTCATCTGAGAATTGATATTGATACCGTTCCATATTACAGCAGCTTGGGAAGCCGTTGTTCCTCTAAAAGCAACTGTCGAAAGCATACCACGACCGTATTCTTTAAAATAAATAGTAGAGTTAAAGTTTAATAAATCGGTAAGTAATGCTTCATTTCTATTAATAATAGAGTCATTAAGTACTTGAATTGATTGTGAATCAGAGTATTTCTTGAGGTTAGTGTCGGAAACTATAACTTCTTTTAATTTTGTTATAGAATCATTTTGTGCCAAAATGAATTGGCAAACTAAGAGCGAAAAACAGATGTAAAACTTTTGTAATGTCATAATTTCTAAACTCTTTTTCCCGAGAGTTCGATATTTGTTAACAAAGGCAGGTCTCCTGGCTTCGCGTCTTGTTGTTTCCCTTCCCGTCCTAAAACAGTGGTTTGTAGTTAACAACAAGCATCCCTTACAGGACTAAGCTTACAGTTGCGGGTACAGCTCAAGATTTTCGAATGTAGATTTTGATGTTTTCAATCTTCAATTACTTGATTCCCTTTTAATGTGTCTCAAAAAATATAGCACAACCTTAATGAAAGTGCAAATATAAAGTTAAAAAAGCTTATAAATCAATTCTGTTTGATTATTTAATACTATTCATAAACAAAACAAAAATTGATTTTATTTAGATATCGACTTTAATTACTTGTCCAAAATCGACTTTGTTTTGGAAAGCATCTTTAAGAGGAAGAGAGTTTAAAAGACATAATATGCTTCTTATTACTCCGGCATGTGCAACAATAATTGCCTTTGACGGTTTTTTAGCAAGTATTTCGTTTTCTATAAAATGAGTGACTCTTTCATGTAAATCGATGAAAGATTCTCCGTTTGAAACTCGAATATTTACGAAATCTTCCATCCACGGATTTAAATCATTTGAAGAAATTTCATTCCAATTTTTCATTTCCCAATCACCAAAATCCATTTCCATCAAACGTTTGTCCTCTTTGTAATTTAAAATTTTGGTTTCTTGTTGGATATGTTTGGCAAGTAACACACAACGTTTTAATGGACTCGAATATAACAATGCATCTTGAGGTAATTGCTTTACAATGTTTTCAAAAATCAAATCATAAGGTTCAGCAATATTTACATCAGTTTGACCGTAGCAAATTCCTTTTTCGCAAACAGTTTCGGTATGACGAACTAAATAAATTTCCATACTGCTATAACACTTAAATAAAAAATAACTTCGCAAACTTGTTGTGTTGCGCCCAAACAATCTCCAGTATAACCATCAATCCATTTTTGGAAATAACGTGCCAAAAAGTAGCGTGTTAGGAAAACTGGAATTAATACTAAAAGTAATTGATATTGAAAATAAGAAAGAACCAAGAGAGGTAATAAACCAAAAAAGAAAGAACCTAAAACTTCTTTCCAGCTAAAGCTTTTTGCAATTGGTTTGCTTTTGCTTGTCGCATCTTCACGAGAATATTCATGTGTAAATACGATGCTTATAGCTGCTAAACGACTAATAGAGTGTCCTGCAATAAACAACAATAAAATAGTAATTACCGATTGCTGACTTGTAATTGTCTCTATAGTTACCAGTTCTGAAAGTAACTGAAATTTTAATAAAAATAATAATACAACACCAATAGCTCCATAAGCGCCAATGGCACTGTCTTTCATGATGAGTAAGATTTTTTCTTTGGTCCAACCCCCACCAAAACCATCACAAACATCGGCAAAACCATCTTCATGAAAAGCTCCAGTAATTAAAATCCCAGCAATCATTCCTATAATTACTGCTGCGGGTGTTGAAACTAAAAATGAAGCACCATAAAATGCCAGAAAAGATATACCTCCAACAATCCAACCAATCAAAGGGAAATATCGACTTGCTTTATTAAGGTAATCAGGATTATGGTCGATATTTTTAGGACAAGGAATCCTTGTGTAGAACATTAATGCAGTAAAAAAAATATGGAGTTGTTTTTTCATTTAATAGTTTTATTTATTTGGCTAAAGATAGTTGCTGAAACTAAAAACTGCGACTGAATACTGTTTTACTTCTTACTAACTCCAGCATTTTCAAAAGTAGCCATTTCGTTAAGGAAAACAATTGCCGATTGTAATATAGGTAAAGCAATTGCACAGCCCGTTCCTTCGCCTAAGCGTAAATTTAGTTGTAGAACTGATTGAGCTTCTAGATAATCTAATAATTTCTGATGTGCTTGTTCAGCAGATGAATGACAGTAAATAGCATTTTTCTTGATTTCAGGATTTATTTTATAAGCAATTAAAAATGCCACAGTACAAATAAAACCATCTACCAGAATTAGCATATTGTTTTTATAAGCGGCTAACATTCCGCTGGCCATTTGTATGATTTCAAAACCACCAAAATAGGCGAGTTGTACTTTTAATTCGGCTTGACCGGAATAATTTTCAATGGCTTTTTTTAGGATTTCCTGCTTCTGAATTAATTTTTCTTCATCAACTCCAGTTCCTTTTCCAACACATTCTTCTATAGAAAAACCTGTTAAAACACTCATTAAAACCGAAGCTGTAGATGTGTTACCAATACCCATTTCGCCAAAACCAATGCAATTACTTCCTGTTTTTGCAACAGAATCTACAATTTCTGAACCTTTCAAGAAACACAATTGTAATTCGGTTTCGCTCATTGCGGGAGCGTGTAAAAAGGATTGAGTTCCTTTGGCAATTTTAGCATTAATTAAATTCGCATTTGTAGGGAAATCATAATTTACACCAGCATCTACGATAGAAAGTTCAATTTTATTTTGTTTACAAAAAACATTTATTGCTGCACCGCCTTCTAGGAAATTACCAACCATTTGTCGGGTTACATCTTGCGGATAAGCACTCACGCCATGATTGGCAATACCGTGGTCTGCTGCAAAAACAACAATATTTGGTTTTATAATCTCAGGTTCCAGAGTTTGAAAAACTGTTCCTATTTGGAATGCCAGCTTTTCTAAAATACCTAAAGCTCCAATAGGTTTAGTTTTTGAATCGATTTTATGCTGTAGCGCTTCTTTAAAAGAGCTTTTAACTTCGACTTTAGGTTTATTATCAAAATCTAATTTCGGAATAAGACTCTCATTTATAGTTTTGATTTCGGTACAATCAAAAGTTTCCGATTTTTGTTTCCACTTTAATTGCTGCAACATGGGTTGATTATCGTAGTTTGTCGCAGGTTTACCAATACAGAAATAACCAAGCGGTTCTATATTTTCAGGTAAATCAATTATTTTCTTAAACTGATAATAATTTAAAATAGAAACCCAACCCATACCATAACCTTGCTCCGTAAGTGATAACCAGATATTTTGGGCAGCACAAACCGAACTAAATTTTACAGCTTCATTACTACCAACAGTTCCTATAGTAAAATTGTTTAGCACCGAGCGGTCATAAGCAATTATCATCCCAATAGGAGCCTCTTCTATAGCTTCCAGCTTCAAGGATTTATAGCGTTCTTTTTGCTCCTCATCATCAGTTAATAACTCCGCTTTTTTATTATAATCCAAAAATAAATCTTTGATAGCTTTTTTAACTTCATCCGATTTTATGATGTAATACTTAGTTGCATCTGTTAAACCCACCGAAGGCGCCCAATGTCCAGCTTGTAAAGCATTTTGAATAACTTCATCAGGAACTTCGTCATTAGTAAAGTGGCGTGTATCGCGGCGTGATTTTAATATATCATCTAAATAGCTCATGTTTTTTCTTTTTAAGAGGTTCAAAAGGAACAAAGGTCTAGGCTGATAGCCCAAAGCCGAAAGCTCTCGGCTTTTACTTTCCTTTTATTGTAACGGGAATTCCCGAAACCATAAGTACAACAGTATCGGCATTTTTAGCCAAAAACTGATTCATCCAACCTTGTAATTCAGTAAATTTTCTTCCTACGTGCGTATCAGCATGAAGTCCCATTCCTATTTCGTTGGTAACAATTATCAAAGTAGAATCTGGCTGATTGGCTATTTTTAGAAACTCAGCTTTAGCTTCTTCAAGAGATAATGTAACATCATTTTTAGTATCTACAAAAAAGTTAGTTAACCAAAGCGTTACACAATCAATCAAAGCTACTTTACCCGAAAAATCAATTTCGCTCAAATGTTTTTCCTTCTCAATATTTGTCCAGCGTTCGTCGCGTTCTTGTTGGTGACGATCAATTCGATTCTGGAAATCTTCATCCCATTTTCTAGCCGTTGCCACATACATTGGTGCATTTGTAAGTTGCAAAGCCAGTTGTTGTGCATAACCACTTTTCCCCGAACGCTCACCACCAGTAATCAAGTAAACCATCTTTTTTTAATTGTTAATTATTAATTGTAAATTTTAGAAGGGCGTTCCCTTCGGGCGGGCTATTCGCTATATCTTTTATTTTTTAAAGAAAAAAATAAAAGGATACCACTACTATCCCTAACGCAATTGCACCAACTATTTCTTTCGTGTTAATTGGTGAAATTCGTGTTTATTCTTTTAAATCAGTAAGGGCAATGTCGACATTTGTTTCCGCAACAGCTTCCTCTTTTCAGATGAAACCATTCCTTAAAAACATAATTTCCGTTTTCCAGATAATAATCGATTCCTTCAATAAGTGTATTGTTTTTTGGCAAAGCCGAAGCTTTATTGTCAGTTGCAATTTCTGGAGTGATTGTATTTACAAAATCATCTATTTTTACCACACAGGCATTTTTTAAACAATTCGGGCAAAGACAATCCACAACATCCGAAGGTACAAAAATAGGAGGGAAGTTGTTGCACCAACATTTATTTCCGTCGGGAGAATCACCGCAATTAAATGCAGTTCCGCAGCTTGAGCAGTTTTTTACTTTAAGACCATTCATACTGCAAAGATACTATTTGTTCAATTTTTTACGTTTAAAAGTAAACAAGAAATTTAGAAATTGCGCTACCTTTGTCGCTATCCAAATTGTAAAAGATGAAATTGTATGATTCAAAATCAGATATGATATAGAATAACAATTCCATAATTTCTTTAAAAACAAATAGTAACTACCTATGAAGTCATCATTACATAAAGTTATTTTTCTTTTCTCCTTTTTAGTATTAATAGGATGTAAGAAAAACGAAAGTACACCAGAAATAAAATCCGAAATAGGACAAAACAGTATCGAATATGCTTCGGGACTTTCTATAAAAAAATTCACTGGATATTCAGTTGTAAAAGTTACAAATCCTTGGCCAGATGCAGGAAAGGATTATACTTATGTATTAAAAGAAAAAGATGGGGTTGTGCCCGATAGTTTAAAAAGTTATACTACAATCCAGATCCCGTTACAAACAATTGTAGTAACATCAACAACCAATATTCCGTTTTTAGAAATGCTTGATGTCGAGAATAATTTGGTAGGTTTCCCGCATACCGATTATGTTTCTTCAGAGAAAACAAGAAAATTAATAGATAAAGGTTCTGTTAAGAATGTTGGTCAAAACGAAAAATTAAATATCGAGCAACTTATCGAATTAGCACCAAATTTAATTGTCACTTTCGGAGTTGATAATAACAATCCAATGTTAGATAACTTACAAAAAAGCGGTTTAAAAGTACTAATTCAGGCCGATTGGATGGAGCAATCTCCACTAGGAAAAGCCGAATGGATAAAACTTTACGGTGCATTATTTGGAAAAGAAGCACAAGCCAAAGAGCTTTTTGATAAAATTGTAACCAGTTATAACGAAGCTAAGAAATTAGTAGCCTCTAAGAAAGCAACTTCAACTGTTTTATATGGTTCTATGTACATGGATCAATGGTATGTTGCCAAAGGAAATAGTTGGGTAGCACAATTTATGGCCGATGCCAAAGCCGATTATTTATGGGCAAATCTAGAAGGAACAGGAAGTCTGGGATTATCATTCGAAAAAATATTAGACAAAGCCAAAACAGCTTCAGTCTGGATTGCGACAGGTTCTTTTAAATCATTAACAGAATTAGAAAAAAGTAATCCACATTACAGCCAGTTTGATGCTTTTAAAACAAAAAACATATATACTTTCGAGAATAAATTTGGAGCAACTGGAGGAACAATTTATTATGAATTAGCTCCAAGCCGACCAGATTTAGTGCTGAAAGATTACATTAAGATATTTCATCCTGAGTTATTGCCAAGTTATGAATTTACTTTTGCATCTAAATTAAACTAAATCCAATTGGCGAATCAAAAGCGAAATACAATCTTGTTCTTTATACTCGGTTTAGCACTTTTGTTATTATTCTTTCTGGACATTAGTTTCGGGTCTATCACAATTCCTTTTAAAGAAGTTTATACCAGTTTAACAGGAGGAGAAGCAAGTAAATCGACATGGGAATATATCATAATTAATTATCGTTTGCCTAAAGCAATTACCGCAGTATTAGTTGGTGTAGGATTATCGATAAGTGGTTTGTTGATGCAAACATTATTCAGAAATCCATTGGCTGGTCCCGATGTTTTAGGATTAAGTTCCGGAGCGATATTAGCAGTAGCAATTGTGATTTTAGGAGCAGGTTTATTGCCTTCATTCTTAAATACAATTTTGCTATCAAGCTACGGGATTGTAATTGCATCAACATTAGGGAGTATTTCGGTTTTATTACTGGTTTTATTAGTATCGCAACGATTACGAAATACAATGGCTATTTTAATAGTCGGGCTTATGTTTGGTAGTTTTACCAGTGCTATTGTTGGGGTTTTGACCTATTTTAGTTCGGCTGAACAATTACAGAAATTCACTTTTTGGTCACTAGGAAGTCTAGGAAATCTTTCCTGGTCATCGATTATAGTTTTAGCAGTGAGTGTTAGTATCGGTTTACTTTTAAGTGCGAGTAGTATCAAACCATTAAATGCATTGTTACTTGGAGAGAATTATGCCAAAAGCATGGGACTTAATTTTAAGAGAACAAGACTTGTAATTATTTTTGCCACAAGTATTTTGGCAGGAAGTGTTACTGCTTTTGCTGGGCCAATTGCTTTTATAGGATTAGCCGTTCCACATATAGCAAAGCTTACATTTAGAACCAGTAATCATGCTGTTTTATATTGGAGTACCCTTTTTTATGGAGGAATAATTATGTTGTTTTGCGACATCGCATCACAATTACCAGGATTAGAAACTACATTGCCTATTAATGCAATAACATCAATAATTGGAGCGCCGGTAGTAATTTGGTTATTAGTCCGAAAGAGAAATTTTGAGTAAACGTTTTTGCAACAGCTTTGTGAGCTTTGCGGTTAATTTTTTTGCCACAGATTAAAAAGATTAGAATGATTTTTTAAACCTTAGCACCTTAAAGAAAATGAAAAGCATCCTATCAACTTCAAACTTAAGTATTGGCTATAAGTCCAAGAAAGCAACTGTGACTATTGCTCAAAACTTAAACCTGAATTTAGAACCCGGAAAACTTATTGCTTTAATTGGTGCAAACGGAATCGGTAAATCGACATTGCTACGAACAATAACAGGAATTCAACATCCATTATCAGGAACAGTTTTGCTAAATGATAAGAACGTATTTGAATATAAACCACTCGATTTAGCACAGAACTTAAGCATTGTTTTAACCGAAAAATTACCGCCAAGCAATCTATCCGTTTTCGAATTAGTGGCTTTAGGGCGCCAACCTTATACAAACTGGATTGGGACTTTGACGCAGTATGATATTACTAAAGTAAATGAGGCATTAGAGCTCACACAAATAAGTCATTTATCACACAAAAAACATTACGAAATAAGCGACGGGCAATTGCAAAAAGTATTAATTGCACGAGCTTTAGCACAAGACACGCCATTTATTATTCTAGATGAACCAACTACACATCTCGATTTATTGCATAAAGTAGCTTTGTTTAAGTTGCTTAAGAAACTAACTCACGAAACGGGGAAATGCATTTTGTTCTCTACACATGATATTGATTTAGCAATACAATTAAGCGACGAAATGATTATTATGACACCCGAAGCTTTTATACAAGACGAACCTTGTAACTTAATTGCAACAGGAAGTTTTGCAACTTTATTTAAAGACGACCATATTAAATTTGATGCCGAAAAAGGGAAGTTTGTGATTACTTAGAATTCAGGTTTTTTCGACCTTGTGGGAAGAAAATCGATGTCAGATCCGATTAAACGATTAAACAAATAATCGCTTAAACCTTCAGCCCAATCTGTCTCTTAGCTTCACCCACCACAAACGCAACCGAATTTGCGATATTAAAACTTCTTATTAGGGACGACATTGGAATCGTAAGATGATTTTCGAATTGTTCTAAAACTTCCTCGCTCAATCCTACGCTTTCTTTACCAAAAACCAACCAATCTCCATCTTGGAAATCTGTTTCAAGATATGATTTCTTGGCATGAGAACTCATAAGGAAAACACGTGATAAATCTGGAATCTGAGCTTTCCATTCCGCTACATTCTGATATTCGGTTACATCAAGGTGAGCCCAATAATCGAGTCCGGAACGTTTTAAGTTTTTATCATTTATAACAAATCCAAAAGGATGTACTAAATGCAATCGGCTTTCTGTACCAACGCACAAGCGACCAATGTTTCCAGTATTATTAGGTATTTCGGGTTCTACGAGAACTATATTCAGCATTATTTAATTTGTTTATTCGGTTAATCGTTAATTTGGGAATTATCTAATTTTGATATATTCTTTAATTAATTTTCTAATTTAAAATCGGGTACTTCTAAAACTTCTCCAGCTTTTAAGCCCTGCAAATATACATTTCCTATACGAACACGTACCAATCGTAAAGTAGGAAAACCAACAGCAGCAGTCATTTTTCGCACTTGACGAAACTTACCTTCATTTACAGTTATCGAGGCCCATGAAGTTGGTCCATGTCGTTCATCTCTGATTTTTTTTGCTCTTGGGCCAAAATCAGGAATTTCGGTAACGATGAAAGCAGAACAAGGTTTGGTTTTATATTTCCCGCCATCAAAACCAATTTCAACTCCTTTTTGTAATTCTTCGATTGCTTCAGGAGTAATAATTCCATCTACTTGAACATAGTATTCTTTGTCGACTTTTTTGCTTCTTACCTGTTCACTTACTTTTCCATCTGTAGTTAGTAAAAGCAAACCTTCTGAATCTTCATCAAGTCTGCCAATAGCCATTGTACCTTCTGGAAAATTATGTAATTCACCCAAAAGTTTCTTCTTTCTTTTTAGCTCATATATAAACTGACTTAAATAACCGTATGGTTTAAAAAGAATAAAATGTTGATGCGACATGCTGGAATTTTTGAGCAAAGATAGTTTTGTTTCACAAGTAATTCCAATTTATAGATATTACTGCTTATTGTTTTTCATTTTAGTTAGCCACAAATAAACAGACCAGATTACGGTAATACCAAATAAGATAAGTAGCGGAACATAATAGTTGCTAAAAAAATCATGAAAATAAGTTCCGATTAAAATATATGCCGAGGCGATACAAAGTTTTAACACAATAAACTCGGCATTAGACCAACTTGTTTTGATTTTGAAGAAGTTCATGATATGTTGTTTTAGGAATTATTAATAAAAATACAATTTTTGAAAATTACTTTTGTGTTTACTATTTTATGAATGTAAAAGGTTTGTTTTAGAAAATTTAATTTAGTGTTGTTTTTGATTGAAAAGCCTTATGATTACTGGGCTTATTGAGTAGTTTGTGTCTAAAGCTTAAAGTGAAATACAATAAGAATTATTTGCTTAACCTGCATAATTTTTATGGATATCTGAAATAATTAATATTTATTGTGTAGTTTGGTGCTAAATATTTATAAAGGTTTAAACAATAACTTTAAAGTTTTATAATATTCGCTTAACTTTAAAGACAATAAATTTGAACTCTAAAAACACTAATTTTTAACGTATGAAAAACCACTACTCTTTGCGCCATTTAATGGCTTTTTTAAGTTTTTTTTATTGCTTTTCAGCAAATCTTTTTGCACAAACAAATCCCGAGCCTCAACCTTTGCCTTATTTGCAAAATTTTGAGACATTACCCGCCAGTTCAACAGCTTTTTTGCCTTTTGTTAAAGGTTTTCAAGGATGGGCTGCAAATTTAGATTCACCTAAAACTACTTATAGTACTACTTTGGTTGGAGATAGAGATTTATTAAAAAGCAGTTCAGCAAGTAATAATAGTGGGAATATCCATAATTATGGCGGTAAAATCGGTATTTTAAATACTGGTAAACTTGATTTAGCAATTGGATTTGCTTTTGTAACTAAAGATTTGAAAGGAATTCAGGTTAAATATGATGCGATGGAAATTCGTAATCCGTATGATGGAACGACTAGTACCCGTAAGAATGAGATGGCTTTGCAATACAGGATTGGTATTACAGGACCTTTTATTTCTCTATTAGAAACAGCTTATTTAAGTGGTGAAAAATTACAAACAGGTACAGGAGTTACTATCCCTCTAAATTTAAAGACAATAAAAGTAACTTTGCCACCTGAATGTGATAACCAATCTGTAGTTCAAATAAGATGGATTGTTAGAGATGCAGGAGGTGTTAACGCACGCCCTTCTTTTGCAATCGATAATATAGATATCAAAAAAGATGATGAAGCTCCAGTAAACGTAGTAAGTTATCCAAAAATAGATAATGTATTATCAGATGAGTTTGATTTCCATAATAAAATTGATGAGGTAGGGAAAACATATTATGTATTAGTACTAGCTACTGATGCAGCACCTACAGGCGCGCAAGTAAAAAGTGGTTTCAACGCAAGTGGAACAGCCGCTTTACAATCTGGTGTATTAGATATCACAGATAAATCATTGGTTTATTCAAAAACAATTACTGGTTTAACACTAAATACAGCATATAGTGTTTACTCTATTTCTGAAGATTCTTTTGGAAATATACAAGCAAGTGTAAACAAAATAGACGCGACCACTCCGGCTGTTGTGTCACCAAAAATAACTACAACAACTACAGTAATTAATTTGGGTGTCGAAGAACCAAATTTTACTTCATCGGTTCTGAGTTACCAAATAGGAGGAGATAATCTTAATAATCCAGTAACAGTTACGGCACCAACTAATTTTGCAGTATCTAAGGACAATGTTATTTTTGGATCTTCTGTTGTATATGATTTAGTGGATTTTGCAGGAAATGCTACGCCAACAGTTTATGTACGTTTTACACCAAATGCACTTGGTAGTTTTACAGGTCAAATTACTAATCAATCTGCAGGTGCAGCTACTAAAATAGTGAGTGTATCAGGCTTTGGAATTAATCCATACGTTCAGAATTTTAATGATGCTAATGTTTTTACTAATAGTGGTTGGACATCTTATAATGTAGCTGGTCCACTTAAGGCTTGGGAAAGTACAACTACAAATGCTAATTCAGCTCCCGGAGCAGTGGTAATGAATGGATTTTCAGATGGTGGAGTAAGTGAAGATTGGTTGATTTCGCCAAAATTACGCTTAAATAGCTTTAATAATTATCCTTTATTATCATTTTATGCTCGTAAATATTTTGCAGGACCAAGTTTAAAATTAATGGTTTCTACAAATTATGATGGAAAAAGTAGCCCTGCTAGTGCTAGTTGGACAGAAATAGATGGTAACTTTCCTGTAACAACGGGAGCTTATGTGCAATCACAATACATTAATTTAGGAGCATACATAACGGATCATACTTATGTAGCTTGGGTTTACGAAACGTTATCTGGAGGTAGTGGTAATGCATCAGAGTGGACGATTGATGATGTAGCTATAACAAATGAGCTAGGATTCGTAGATTCAAATCCTAATTTAGATTTTGGAGATGTGAGCCCTAATACAGTTTCTACTAGTAAAACTTTTATTTTTAAAGCTGGCGGTTACGGTGATATTACTATTGCCGCTCCACTAGATTATCAATTATCTCTTGATAATTCAAGCTTTTTATCAAGTGTTATTGTAAATGAAGCTGATGCATTGCTTGGGAAAACAATTTATGCAAGATTTACGCCTTCTACAAAAGAGTTAACTATTGCAGGTACATTGACTGTAACAGGAGCAGGATTAAATGAGAAAATTGGAACATTAAAAGGTTCTTCTTTGCCAAAAGAAGATACTTTTGATATTGTAACGTATAATCTTGAGTTTTTTGGAAGTAATGTGATTGGTGCAGATAAAAAAGAATTTGGTCCTATAGATGATGCTTTGCAAATTGAGAATGTTGCCAAAGTAATGAATAAGATGGATGCCGATGTATATGTTGTGCAAGAAGTGTCTGATGATCCTTCTATCGATATTTTAATAGCAAAATTAAATATTAACGGTAAAATATTTGATAAAGTAATTTCTCCTAATTGGTCCTATTCGTTTAATGAGCCTCAAGATAATTTTCCGCCACAAAAACTAGTAGTAATTTATAATACCAAAACAGCAACGGTTACAAGTGAGCGTGTAATGTTTAAGGATTTTTATGATGGACTTCGTAATGGAACTGAAACTTTGGTAAATTATCCAGGTACCAATGCCAACTTTTTCTCATCAGGGCGTTTACCTTATATGGTACAAATAGAAACAAATATTGGAGGAGTAAAAAAAACACTTAATTTGGTAGATCTTCATGCACGTGCCAATAGCGGAACAGATATTACTAAATACAATATGCGTAAATACGATGCTCAAGTATTAAAAGATAGCTTAGATCGTTATTATTCAAAGTCTAATTTAATTATTTTAGGAGATTATAATGATGACGTAAAAGCATCTGTTGTTACGCCAAATCCTTCTTCTTATAAAATGTTTGTAGACGATACTGCAAATTATAACGCACTTACTTTAGATATCAGTAAAGCAGGAGCTTTTAGTTTCCTAAGTTCAGGTGGATTTTTAGATCACATTATGATATCAAATGAATTAAATAGTGAATATATTCCTAATTCAATTGCAGTTTATGATCCACGTTCTGATATAAATAATTATGTAAATACAACATCTGATCACGGGCCAGTAATTGCTCGTTTTGAATTAAAAGGATCTACTTTAGGTACAATAGATTTTGAAACTAAGAATGGTTTTGCAGTAAAAGCATATCCTAATCCAGCAACAGATGTTGTCAATGTTCTTGTGAAAACTAATGAAGACAAGAAGCTTAAATTAAGACTTTATGATATTACGGGTCGTATGATAGGAAAACCTATTGATGTAAATGGAGGACAGGAAAATAGTACTTCGGTAATCCAGATAAGTGATTTAAAAACCGGAATCTATATTTATACCTTATCAGAAAATAATAAAGTTGTTTTTAAAGATAAGATCATAAAAAAATAATCGAAAGGTTTTATAAATTAAAAATGCTAGATTCTACTTTAAGAATCTAGCATTTTTTTACAGTATAATATGATTTGGTGTAATCTTATTATAATAAAGAGAGAATTAAAACAAACTAATTAAAACCCAAAATTAACCCCAAAATTCAGACCCCACTGAAATTGGTTAAACGATTGTGTTTTTAACGGATTGATATAATAATTCACACCAGGTTCTACAAAAAAATGAGTTTTTTTGAAGACTTCATACTGTAAAGTACTGCTAAATTTAGAGCCATATACAAAGTTGTTTACATCTAGATTTCCTCCTATCGAGTTACCATCTAAAAAAACTTCGTTGGAAATTAACTTTCCTATAAAACCACCAGTATTAAGTCTAATATCGGCCTTGCCTGTATTTAAGACAGAGTAAGAAACTTCAAGAGGCATTTCTAGATATTGCAATTGTTGATCAAGATTCCCAGTTTGATTTCCCGCATTACTACTTTGAATTTTTTGACTGCTATTGTCTGATGAAAAAACATAATTTCTATTTGTCGAAATATATTCAACACTAGGATTTGAAATGAAAAAATCATTTATAATTCCTGCAGATAATACATTTTGTTGTTTGTTATAATAAGATACATTGGCTACAGATTGTCCTAATTCATTAATTTTTAAACCAGAACTTACGGCCCATTTTTTATTAAGCTTGTAATTTGTTTTTACGCCATACCCAGTATTCTGTTTAGACTCAATATCATTACCCAACGCTTTCTTATTGCCATAATTCTCAGAGTTTACTAAACCAGCATAAAGACCAACAGACCATTTTTCTTTCAGAATTTCTTTTTCAGTTTTTACCCCTTCGTTGTCTTCTTTATTATTTAATCGGTTCTCTAATTGTTGTAGTTCAAGTGCTATTTGAACTTTATTCAATGAATCGTTATAAGATACTAGACTTTTTTCAGAACTATTATTTAAAACAATTGCTTCAGTTTTATTTTTGTTTATAGTATTATCAACTTCAGTATTATTTTGTTTAGCTGAAGAAGTGTTTGTGTCGTTTTTTGATAATGATTGAATATTGTTGTTTAAAGCAATTGCTTCAGTTTTATTCTTGTTTATAGTAGTACCAACTTCAGTATTGTTTTGTTTAGTAGAAGAAGTGCTTGTGTCGTTTTTTGATGATGATTGAATATTATTGTTTAAAACAATTGCTTCAGTTTTATTCTTGTATATAGTATTATTAACTTCAGTATTATTCTGTTTAGCTGAAGTAGTGTTTGTGTCGTTTTTTGATGATGATTGAATATTGTTATTTAAAACAATTTCTTCGTTTTTAGCCTCATTAAAAATGCTATTAATTTCGTTACCATTTACTTTAGGTGATGAGGTTTTAGCTTTGTTTTTAGATGATGATTCAGCTATTGAGATAGTTTCATTGGTTAATTGTAATGAAGGCTTATCTTTTTTGTTGATTGAACTTGTTACAGTTTTAGTCGATTCTTGATTGTTGTTTGATGTTTCATTAGCTACCGAATTATCAGATTCAGCAACTGTTATTGTAGCTTTATTATTTAAAGGAGTAGTATTAATTGTAGATGGAGTAGTAGGATTCGATTTTGAATTACTTTCTTGAGAATCTATGACAACATTGTTATCCTTTAATAAAATATCATTTTCATTCGAGTTAAAATATAGACCAGACGTGATAGCTAAACCTATTAAAAGACTAGCCGCTAGCGACCACCAAATGGCTACTACCTTTTTCTTTTTAGGTTTATCTAGTTCTTCTTCAATTTTAGCCCATAATTCTGGTGGTGGTACACTAGAAAAATTTTCTATTGAAGAAAAAATATCTTCTATTTTTTTCTTTTTCATGCTGTTTTAAAATTTAATACGGCCAAAATTTTTGTTTGTAATATTTTCTTAGCCCTATTTAAGTTTGATTTAGAAGTTCCTTCTGTAATCTGGAGCATTTCTGCAATTTCTTTGTGTTTCATCTTTTCAAAAACAAAAAGATTAAAAACCATTCGGTATTGATCGGGTAAATCCTGAATATATTCGATTAGTTTTTCTTGTGTTATCGGAATAGTTTCAAGCTCTTCTTCTTCGATAATTTCTGTTTCTGGATCAAAGACATCGAGAAAATGGTAATCTCTTTTTTTCTTCTTTAAGGTTTCGATGAGTTTATTGATAAAAATTCGTTTCATCCATCCCTCAAAACTACCTTCAAATTTATATTGTTTAATTTTTTGAAAAACGATTATAAAAGACTCCTGAAAAACATCTTTAGCATCATCTTCATTCTTCATATATTTTAGACAAATTCCATACAATACAGGCGAGAACAATTGATAAATTCTCAATTGCCCTCCTCTGTCATTGTCAATGCACTTTTTTATAAGTAAGTCTAAATTGTCTTCCAAAAAATAATTTTAAAGTATATTAGATTGCAATAGTGTTTGTGTTTCAGGATGCTACTTTTTGAAAGTAGAACTGTAGCCGTCAGTGAAATTGTTTACAATAACTAGATTACGGGAATCTAATTTTTCGATAACATATGTTATTCCTTCAAAAGTGATTAAATCATGTTCTAAATTATCAAATACACTAATACCCTTAGTAAGTTGATAGTTGCTATTTCTTATCTCAACATTGTTCTTATATGTAATAACTTTACCATCGGTTGTAAAAACAAGCTTTTTTGTACTCCCAAGAGTTTTAGGAGTTGAGGTATAACTACCATTTTGGCCTCCAGTTGATTTTTGCCAAACCCAACTTCCAGCAAGTATAGTGGCTTTATCTGACTTGAAAATTACATTTGATGAATAAGTTGAAACAGAAATAATAACTAGAAGAGCTAAAATTGTTTTTTTCATTTTAAGGAAATAATAAATTTTTGTTAATTTTTTTGCTGCAAAGTTACTTTACTTTCTCAATACTGCAATTTTATCCTTTATTACTTTATTAAATGCAATTATTTCAGATCCTTGGTCTGAAGTGTTATTATTGTCTATGAATACTTTAATTACTTTATCCCCTTGGTTTAGTTCAAAATAAATTCCACCTTGATTAGCTGAATCTGGGGTGCCGTAGGTCTTCGTAGTACCTCCAGCTAAGTTTAAAATTTCAGCAGGAACTAATTTTACAAATTCAGTATAATCACCTTTTTTAGTTAATGCTTCATAATTATATTTGGTAAAATCATAATTCCCAGAAGTAACATTAAGATAATGTAGTACGTTTAAATTGTTAATATTGAAAAATAATTGACAGCTAGCGCCAGTACATTGACCACTATAACTTCCTATAATTGCAAAGTTTTTATTCTGGCTTATTTTATTTAAATAAACAGGCTTGTCTGTTTTCGGGATTAAAACCAAATCATAAGGATTTGTTACTTCACTAGTAACGACTTCATTTGCTAGAGGTTCTTTCTCATAATATTGTACAATTACTTCACAAGAATTCTCAACTATAGAAGTAATTTTTATTTCATATCCACCACTTGGTTTCGGTCCAGCAAAAATTCCAATTAAATTATTTTTAGTAAAATCGATATTAGGATTTATAGGAGTTGGGCAAGGATTAGGATTTTTAGTAAAAAAAGAATCCATTTTTTCTTGTGATCTTATTGCTATAGCTGTTGGCTTTGTAGGGATTTCTTTTATTGTATAGTTACATTCTATCGGGAAACCTGAAAAAGCAACGTTACTAAAATCACCGCAGTTTTGATAATCATTGTCATTATTCATAGAACAAGAACTAATGCCTAAAGCGACAATTAGACCTAAAATAATTTTTTTCATTTTTTATATTTTAAAAGATTATACCTTATAGATGATATAATGACAAAAAGGTTGCGTCAATAATATCATTATTTTTAAAAATAATTTTTGCATTCCAATTTCTAGTGATAAATAGTATAAAATAGATGCTCATTTTAAAGTCAAAAAAATATTTTCTCGTCTCTAGAACTACATATTATTGTGTACTTTTACTTTTTTAAAAATCCTTTATGTCGAATCTGGTTCCCTTTTTATTGATTTTTATTGTTGCTTTGGTTATTGGGATTTTTGTAGGGAAACTTATTTTCTCGGCTAGATTTCAATCAGAAAAAGTAAGTTTAAATGAAAAACTAATTGCTTTAACAAACCAGTTTCAGCAGCAAAAAGAACATTTTTTATCAGAAAAAATTAGCTTAGAGAAACAACTTCAAATAACAAATTCTGATAAAGAAGTTATCCGTACCGAAAAAGATAGTCTGGCGATTCAGCTTTCTAAAAAAGAAGTAGATTTCGAAAACTTATGGGAACGTCATAAAGAACAAAAAAATGAAGTAGAACAACTTCAGGAAAAATTCACAAAAGAATTTGAAAATTTAGCCAATAAAATACTCGAAGAAAAATCGACAAAATTTACTGCTCAGAATAATGAGAACATGAAAAATATCTTGTTGCCACTACAAGATAAAATCATTGGTTTTGAAAAGAAAGTAGAGGATACACACAAAGAAAGTATTGATTATCATGCAGCATTGCGTCAACAAATATTAGGATTAAGTGAGATGAATGCTCAAATGAGTAAAGAAACACTCAACTTAACCAAAGCCCTAAAAGGAGATAGCAAGATGCAAGGGAATTGGGGAGAATTAGTATTAGAACGAGTTCTCGAAAAATCAGGTTTAGAAAAAGGAAGAGAATATGAAGTGCAACAAAGTTTTACCAATGAGATTGGTCTTCGCGTGCTTCCCGACGTTGTGATTCATTTGCCAGATGGTAAAAAAATGATTGTAGATTCTAAAGTTTCTTTAACGGCTTATGAAAAATGGATTAATGAAGAAAATGATAATTTAAAATCTGATTATTTAAAAGAACATGTCCAGTCGATAAAAAGACATGTTGAGCAACTGGGAAACAAAAATTACCATGATTTATATCAAATAGAAAGTCCGGATTTTGTTTTGCTTTTTATTCCGATAGAGCCCGCTTTTGCGATAGCATTAAATGAAGATACTACCTTATATAATAAAGCTTTCGAAAAAAATATTGTAATTGTCACGCCAACCACACTATTAGCTACTTTGCGAACAATCGATAGTATGTGGACAAACCAAAAACAACAAGAAAATGCTTTTGAAATTGCCAGACAAGCCGGAGCATTATACGATAAGTTTGAAGGTTTTATTGCAGATTTAATTAAAATTGGAAATAAAATAAATGACTCTAAAACGGAATACGAAAATGCAATGAGCAAACTAGTTGATGGTCGAGGGAATTTAATTACAAGTGTAGAGAAGTTAAAGAAAATGGGAGCAAAGGCCAAGAAGTCACTTCCAGAGAATATATTGACAAGAGCAAATAATAACGAAAATTAAAATTTTAAACAAATATTTGGATGAAACGATTTCTGGGAATTATCATTGGTATTGCAGCTATAGCTCTAATTGGGTATTTTAGTTTTATTTATTATGTACCTTATAGTACAGGAATCCGTTCAGGCGAATTAATAAGACTGAGTCATAAAGGAGTTATGATGAAAACTTGGGAAGGAGAACTAAGTCAAGGAATTTCGGGGGCACAAATATTCTCTTTCTCTGTTTTAGATGGTGATAAAAAAGTTATCGAAGATTTAAAAGTACTTCAGGGAGGTTATGTAAAATTGGAGTATGTCGAAAAATATAAAACATTTCCTTGGTGGGGAGAAACGCGTTTTTTTGTAAAAGCGGTAGAAAAAGAAGATTCTCCATTTAATGTAAAATAATATAGAATATGAGTACAAATACAAACTTTAAAACAGTAGCCTGTTCAAGAATAAGCATATCCGAATTAATGCTTCCTTCGCACACTAATTTTAGTGGTAAAATACACGGAGGATATATATTATCATTGCTAGATCAGATTGCTTTTGCTTGCGCCTCTAAGTTTTCAGGACATTATTGTGTAACAGCTTCAGTTGACACAGTAAATTTTTTAAAACCTATCGAAGTAGGAGAATTGGTAACCATGAAAGCCTCAGTAAATTATGTAGGTAAAAGTTCTATGATTGTTGGTATTCGTGTCGAGGCCGAAAATATACAAACAGGAGCAATAAAACATTGTAACTCCTCTTATTTTACAATGGTTGCTAAAGACAAAGAAGGAAAGAGCGTTCTGGTACCAGGACTTATATTATCAAATCTTGAAGAAGTAAGACGTTTTTGTAAAGCTCTGAAACACATTGAGGTTAAAAAAGAAGTAGAAAACCACGCAGAAGAATACAATTATAGTTCTATAGAAACATTAGCATCTTTAAACAAATACAATGTTTTACTAGAGTTAAATTAAAGTAGTTCTTTATGCAATTTTTGGGAATGTTTTAAGAACCAAAAAGAATTAAAATACGTAACTTTAAGAAAGAGGATTTAAGTATTTTTTATACTCGAATGCCTTTCCTGAACAGTTCCTTTTTGATTCATGTCTGTTGTTGGTTTGTTTTTGTCAATAGGCTTTTTTCAAAAAAATATCTTGCAATATGTTTAATCCTAATTGCTGAAGATTATGAAAAAAAGTACTTTTTTAATTCTATTACTTACCGTTAACTTTATTGTAGCACAAAATAGAATAAGAACTGCAATTGGTGTTCTTAATTTTGAAGCTTCAGTTCCTTTTTTCGAAGAGGTAAACGCAGTCAATAAATCGGTAATTGTGGTTATAGAGCCAGAAACAAGTAGTTTTGTTTGCGTGGCTGTGATGAAAGATTTTCGATTTAAAATGGATTTAATGGAAACCCATTTTAATGAAAATTATATCGAAAGTGATCGATATCCGAAAGCTGTTTTTAAAGGCAAAATTGGAAAATTCGACATGAAAGATATTGATGAAACCCCAAAAGAATATACCATTAAAGGGAAACTTCAAATTCACGGTAAAACAAAAGAAATAGTCGTAAGTGCTATACTTAAAAAAGTACCCCAAGGCATTGAAATAATTTCGTTTTTTCCGCTTAATACAGACGATTTTAATATTAAAATACCTTCTATGATAGAAAACAAAATATCCAAAACTGTAAACACAAGTTTGGTAGGAGTGATGAAATAAAAGTTATTTTAAACACACTAAGAGTGCTGGTTTTAAATTTGAATATTTAAATTTAAAACCAGCACTTTCTATTTTATTAGAAGAAACACGTTGTCCAGTTAATATAATTTCACCCATTTCTCCCGTGATTAATCGTACTACAAAAGTTGGTATTTTAGGCAACCAGATAGAATACCCATATACATTTGCCATAGCCCTAGAGAAAATGGCATTGGTTGTATCGTCACAAACAGCAGCATTATAAGAACCTTTCATATCAAGATTAATAATTGCCTGTAAATAAATAGCGCACAAATCATCAATATGAATCCAAGGCATATATTGTTTTCCGGTGCCTACAATAGAGCCGAAGCTATATTTAAAAATTGGAACTAGTTTTTTTAGAAAACCTTCATTTTTACCCAGAACCAATCCAGTTCGTATTTTAACCGTTCTAATGCCTAACGATTCGATACAATTTGTAGCAGCTTCCCATTTTTGGCAAGTTTCTCCAAGAAAATCATTTGCAGCAGGAGTTTCTTCGGTACAAATAATTTCACTTGTAAAGGCACCATAAATTCCAACTGCCGAAGCCGAGATAAATGCATCTAAGGTTTTATTGTTGTTTTTTAAAACAGAAAAAATGAGTTCAATAGGTTTTTCCCTACTATCTAAAATTTCTTTTTTTCGTTTATCAGTCCATTTTTTTGCAGCAATGCCTTCGCCCGCAAGATGAATAATACAGTCTGCTTTTAAAACAGCATCTTCATCTATATAATTATTCTCTAAATTCCATTTGTAATAGGTTACGCCCATGCTCGCTTTTCTATCACTACGAGTTAATATAGAAACCGAATACCCATTGGCGATCAATAAAGCAGTAAGTTTTGTTCCTATAAATCCAGAGCCACCAGTTAGTAAAATGTTTTTAGTCATGATAGTTTATAATATATTTAACACCTTGTATTGTTTAGCATTACGTAAATATAGTTAAACGTTGCTTACCTTTATGCTAAATTAAAAAAGTAGGTTGTATGGAAATTAAAAAAGAAATATTGACAAAAGATAAAATTGTTTCTCTGTATATGGATTACGTTTTGGAACACGGACAAAATCCCAAAACAGTTTTTCATTTTGCAAAATCAAATGATTTTGAAGAGGCCGAGTTTTATACTTTTTTCGGAACATTTGAAGGACTTGAAAAAGAAATTTTTAATCTGTTTTTCGAAAACACCCTCGAACTATTAGATAAAAATCCAGAGTACCAAGAGTATGATATGAAAAATAAAATGCTTGGTTTTTACTTTACATTCTTCGAATTATTAACTGCAAATCGTAGTTATGTTGTTCAGGCATTAAAAACGGATTCCAACCCGATTAAAAACTTGGTGAAACTAACTAAACTTCGAGATAGTTTTAAAAAATATATTAGTTTAATTATAACCGATGACCATCGAATCCAACAAGAAAAGCTTCAGAATTTTCAGGAAAAAGCAATTCAGGAAACAGCATGGATGCAATTATTGCTTACGCTTAAGTTTTGGATAGACGATGCATCACCAGCATTTGAGAAAACAGATATTTTTATCGAAAAAGCTGTAAATGTATCTTTCGAATTAATGAATGTAGCACCGATGAATCATTTGCTTGATTTTGGTAAATTCCTTTTTAAAGAAAAAATATATAGCAAACAATGAAAACCATCGACTATATCCCAACTTCCAAAATAGAAAGGGCGAGCAAACTTGTTCAAACTGGAGCAAAAATTGGAGTAAATTATTTAAAGTACTACGGAGAAAAAATTGTAAATCCAGATGTAACTCGCGATAAACTCAACGAGAATAATGCCGAGGATATTTACGACGGACTCAAAAGCTTAAAAGGAAGTGCGCTTAAAGTTGCACAAATGCTAAGCATGGACAAGAATTTCTTGCCACAAGCCTATGTCGAAAAATTTTCTTTATCACAATTTTCAGTTCCACCACTATCTGCACCTTTAGTATTAAAAACGTTTAAAACAAATTTTGGTAAAACACCTTACGAAATTTTTGATGAGTTTAATCCTAATTCTGTAAATGCAGCAAGTATTGGTCAGGTGCATTTGGCTGTAAAAGATGGAAAAAAACTAGCCGTAAAAATCCAGTATCCAGGAGTTGCCAACAGTATTTCGTCAGACTTAGCATTGGTAAAACCCATGGCGATACGAATGTTTAACCTGCAAGGAAAAGATTCTGATAAATATTTTAAAGAGGTAGAAGATAAATTAATTGAAGAAACTAACTATTTATTAGAATTACAGCAAAGCCAAGAAGTTGTTGAAGCTTGTAAAAAGATTGATAACCTAGTTTTTCCTAACTATTATCCAGAGTATTCTTCAGAGAAAATCATTACAATGGATTGGATGACTGGAATTCATCTTTCAGAATATACAGCCAAGAAACCCAATCAGGAAGAATCTAATCTTATAGGGCAAGCACTTTGGGATTTTTATATGTATCAAATTCATATATTACGTAAAGTTCACGCCGATCCACATCCTGGAAATTTCTTAGTAAATGATAAAAAACAGTTGGTAGCTTTAGATTTTGGATGTATGAAACAAATTCCAAATGACTTTTACGTACCCTATTTTGAGTTAATCAACAAAGAAGTTATAACGGATAAAGAGCTTTTTAATCAAAAGTTATTCGAATTAGAAATTCTTAGAACAGATGATACCAAAGAAGAAATAGAATATTTTACAGGAATGTTTCATGATTTGTTATCATTATTCACAAAACCATTCCAGTCAGATACATTTGATTTTTCAGATGAAGCCTTTTTTGATAATATAGGCAAGCTAGGCGAACGTTTCTCAAAAGATACAAATCTCAAAAAGATGAACGGGAATCGCGGTTCGAAACATTTTATATATATGAATAGAACATTCTTCGGGTTATATAATTTAATGTTCGATTTAAAAGCTAAGATTCAAGTAAATAATTATCAGAAATATTAGGAGCTTAATCCAGCTGTCCACTATATCTCTTGTGGTGAACACCACCACAATAGGATGCCGTTCCCATCTGGGCTAGAAATGGCAAAAAAAACAAAGCCTCTGTCAGAGTTCAAACTCAGACAGAGGCTTTAAAAATTAGATATTAATAACTTAAAAAAATTATCTCAAAATTCCTTTTTTATAAGTTGCAATAGCACGATCTCTTGCAAAAGCATGCTCAATCATAGGTTCATTATAACCCAAATCAAATTCAGGAATCCATTTTCGGATATAAACACCTTTCTCATCAAACTTCTTAAGTTGAATTTCGGGATTAAAAACTCTAAAATACGGAGCAGCATCACAGCCCGTTCCTGCAGCCCATTGCCAATTACCAACATTTGATGCTAATTCGTAATCAAGTAATTTCTCGGCAAAGTAAGCTTCTCCCCATTGCCAGCTAATTAATAAATGCTTGCATAAAAAACTAGCAACAACCATACGAACCCGATTATGCATATATCCAGTTTCATTAAGTTGGCGCATTCCGGCATCGACCATAGGGTAACCAGTAGTTCCAGAACACCAACGCTGGAAATCTTTCTCGTTATTTAACCATTGAATTCCATCATAAGCCGATTTAAAATTATGATTAACAACATTCGGAAAACTAAATAATATCTGGATAAAAAATTCTCTCCAGATTAATTCACTCAGGAAAACTTGATTTGTATGTGCAGCCCAATTTACTAATTTCCGAATGCTAACAGTACCAAATCGTAAATGAGGCGAAAGATAAGAAGTAGAATCTAAGGCAGGGAAATCTCTTGTTTCTTGATAATTCGAAATACTTTTTAAATTATGCGGCTGTACTTTTATAGTACTTTTTTCAAACCCAATCTGGTTTATTGTCGGGAATAGGAATTGACTTTTATAAAAATTAGAAAAAAGATCAGCGGTATTATATTCTTTGGCTTGACCTAAAATTTTATATTTTTCTAACCATTTATTTTTATAAGGAGTATATATAGTATAAGGTAAACCATCAGATTTTGTGATTTCCTTTTCTTCAAATATAACATGGTCTTTATAAGAAAGCGCCGTAATGTTATTTTGGATTAATAAATCAGAGATAGATAAATCTCTTTTTATAGCAAATGGTTCATAATCTTTATTGAAAAATACCTCCTGAATATCAAATTCTTCGATAAGAGATTCCCAAATTTCAGCAGTTTTGCCCTTTTTTATCAAGAGAGAACTTCCTATAGTATTTAATTCAGTATTGATTTTCTCTAGAGAATCGTATATAAAACTAACTCTGGAATCGTCTTTTGGTAAACTATCCAGAATGGCCTCATCAAAAATAAACAAAGGAATAACTGGAAAATTAGATTCAAGCGCATGAAATAATCCACGATTATCATCCAAACGTAAATCACGTCGAAACCAAAAAAGACTAACTTTTTGTTTGCTCATTATTTAATATTAAAAATTTCTTCGACTTTTTTATGGCGGTATTCAAAAATTGTTTTTAGTTCATTTTTTACAATAAGAGCATTTACAATACGCCCAATAAAACCAAACGGAAGAGCATAATGTACAATATCTGTCATTTGAGTTCCATTTGCAGTCGCTTCAAAAAAATGTTTGTGATGCCATAATGCATAAGGACCAAAACGTTGCTCATCTACAAAATAACTATTTTCTTTTACTACAGTAATTTCAGTCATCCAGTTTAGCTTAATTCCTAAAAGTGGAGCTATTTTATATTGAATGATTTGTCCAGCATATACCAATTTATTATCATAATCGGTAACCTTAAAACCCATGTTTGTAGGAGTAATTACTTGCAGGTTATTAGGATTAGAAAAAAAAGTCCAGCATTCTTCCAGACTTGCATTGATGTGTTGAACTGATTCTTTTTTATATACTTTCATAAGTGACTTATTATATTTTGTAGTACTTAAAAGGAACAAACAACATTCCGAAACATTCACCGTGTTCTTTATCTAAATGTTTATGATGTACTTTATGCGCTTTTCTTAACCCGATGAGATATTTGTTTTTGGTGTTTTTAAACCATTTAAAGCGTTGATGAATTAATACATCGTGAACCATGAAGTAGCAAAAACCATAAAAAGTTAATCCCGACCCGATAAAAAATAAGTAATTTATGCCGTCGATTGTTCCATAATAGAAAAGTAGAATACTTGGAATTGCAAAAATTACAAAGAAAATATCATTTCGTTCAAACACATTTGAGTATTTAGGCTGGTGATGATCAGAGTGAAAATACCACATAAAGCCGTGCATGACAAATTTATGAGTACACCAAGTAACACATTCCATAAAAAGAAACGTACCTATAAAAATTAAAAAGAAAATCATTGTTTTGTTTTTATTAAAAATTAGACCATTCTCAGTTTATAAGAAACAAAAGATTTGGCCAATAATCCAGCTTTAGAATAATTAGAAACCCGAATTCTTTCGTTACCTATTTCATGACAAGGAGTGTTTTCTAGTTTCTTTAAAAGTTTTTTATAATAGATATAAGCGGTATAAACCCCAAACTTAGCTTCGACAGGAAGTTTTATAATTCCTTGATACGCAACTTTAAAATCATCTTCGATTTCTTTGATGATTTTGTTTTTAGCATTTTCATCAAAAGAGCTTAAATCTATTCCAGGAAAATAGTTTCGGTTTAAGATTAGATTATCATCTTTTAAATCACGTAAAAAATTCACCTTCTGAAAAGCCGAGCCCAATCGCATTGCTTCCATTTTTAGCTTTTCGTATTTAGAATCATTACCTGCAACAAAAACTTTAAGACACATTAAACCCACAACATCTGCAGAACCATAGATGTAATCCTCAATTTCTTCCTTATTATGATAGTCGGATTTGCTTAAATCTAGTTTCATACTTTTTAAAAAAGACTGGACTAAATCATCTGTAATGTTATATTGTTTTACAGTGTGCTGAAAAGAGTTTATAATAGGATTAAGGCTTATGCCAGCTTCTATAGCTTTATAATATTCTTTTTCAAAATCATCAATTAGATACTTTTTATCAAAACCATGAAAAGAATCTACAATTTCATCAGCAAAACGTACAAAACCATAGATACTATAAATTGCATCCCTTATACTTGGGGCAAGCATATATACAGCCAAAGAAAAAGAAGTACTGTAGCTTTGAGTAACAAGCTTACTACATTTAAACGAGACATTATCAAATAACTGTTTCATGTTTTTTATTATGAAAAGGATTTGTTTATTAATTCAGATACTAATTTTCCTGAAATTAAAGCAGGAGGAACGCCAGGACCAGGAACAGTTAATTGTCCGGTAAAGTATAAGTTTTTTACTTTCTTACTTTTTAATTTAGGCCTTAAAAATGCAGTTTGTAATAGAGTATTAGCCATTCCGTAGGCATTTCCTTTATACGCATTGTAATCTTCGATAAAATCATTTTTGCAAAAAGACTTCTTAAATATAATATTATTTTTAATCGATTGTTGCGTGACAGTTTCAAAACGAGAAATTATCTTATCAAAATATTCTTCGCGAAGAACTTCGGTATCTTCTATTCCGGGAGCAAGAGGAATTAAGAAAAAGCCAGTTTCCATTCCTTCAGGAGCAGTTGTTTTATCTGTTACCGATGGAAAGTTTGCATAGAACAAAGGAGCTTCAGGCCACTTAGGGTCATCATAAATATCCATTGCATGTTGTTCGAAATCTACATCAAAGAATAAAGCATGATGAGAAATGGATTGTATTTTTTTGTCGAACCCCACATAAAAAAGGAGCGAGGAAGGAGCAAAAATGCGACTTTCCCAATATTCGTCAGAGTAAACCCGATATTCTTTAGATAATAAGGTTTCGGTATGTTGATAATCGGCACCACTTAAAACTATATCCGAAGTAATAATTTCATCATTTATGATTAATGAAGTGGCAATATTGTTTTGAACAATGATTTTATCAATACTAGAGTTGGTTTTAAAAGTAACACCAAGTTCTTTTGCTAGACTTTCGATGCCACGAACAACATCAAACATCCCTGTTTTAGGATGCCAGGTTCCCATTCCGAAATCGGCATAATTCATGAAATTATAAAAAGAAGGTGTTTTAGATGGTTTTGCACCAAGGAACAAAACAGGAAATTCTAGAATCTGAATTAACCTTTCGTCTTTAAACTTCTTGCGTATATCTTTACTTACCGTTCCAAAAAACTGATTTAATTTTTGAGTAGTTTCAAGAGTAATCAATTCTAAAGCAGAAACGCCTGGACGATATACTAATTTTTTTATGGCAATATCATAATTGCTTTTAGCTTGAGAGATATAATCAACAAGTTTTTTACCGCTACCTTTTTCGATAGCTTCAAAAGTTTTAGCAATTTCTTCCAGATTATCGGTGATGGTTATGAATTCATTAATCCCAAAATACACACGATAAGCAGGATTAAGTTTTATTAACTCATAGTAATCCGTAGTCTTTTTATCAAAATCTTTGAAGAAATTTTCGAATACATCAGGCATCCAATACCAGCTCGGTCCCATATCGAATGTAAAACCATTACTTTTTAATTGTCTGGCTCTGCCACCAATAGTTGCATTTTTTTCGTAGATAGTTACGTCATGACCTTCCTTGGCTAAATAGCATGAAGCTGATAAAGCCGAAAAGCCAGAACCTATAATTGAGATTGTTTTTTTCATTTGTTTAACAAAACTACAAAATAATTAAACAAAATAATTATATCTGGCTCACTAATTCTTCGATGGAGTTAAAAATGTGTACTTTTTGATTTAGATTTTCGGTTTCAATATGTTCTACCAATTTTCCAATTAGCCATATTTCATTAGAGTTGTTTAAAAGCTCAGAACTCATATTGGCTACATATTGATTAACTATACTGCGGTCCGGCTGAATAGTAAGATAAGAAACATAAGTAATATTGTCAAAATGATTGTTGAGTTCTTTTAGGTTTTCAATAGGCATGCTTTCGCCTAAATAAATAGTTTTATAACCTTGCAGTAATATTTCGTATTGAATGTACATTAATCCAAGTTCATGAATTTCATTCATTGGTAAAGAAAGAACAAAAATTTTATCTGTTTTTGTTGGTTTCAGAACCTGAAGCTTCTCCGTATTAATGTAAAGTTTCTGCTTAATTAGATAACTTACAAAATGTTCATGGGCAGGAGTTATGGTTTCAGATTGCCATAATAAACCCAATTCATTCAATAAAGGAATAAACACTTGGTGAAAGACTTCCTTAAAAGACTTTTCGGCGGTAAGCCAATTAAAAGTGTTGAAGAATAATTCCTGATCAAAATTCATCATTGCCATTTTAAAAGAACTGATGGCGTGATTTTTTGCGTTTTTACTAGAAATGATTTCCCTGACTAATTGTGGAATCTTTTCTTGTGGATAAGTTGCTATTTTCGAAATCTTATAACCATATTCATGTAGTAACGTAATGTTTAATAGTTTTTGTAAACTAGCTAAATCATAGGTTCGAATGTTGGTGTCAGTACGCATTGGCTCAAGGATATTGTATCTCTTTTCCCAAATACGAATGGTGTGTGCTTTAATGCCAGAAAGATTTTCAAGGTCTTTTATGCTAAAAACACTTTTTATATTGTTTATCATTTATTAATATTTGATAAACAAATGTAACTTAATTTCTAGAAAAATAGTAAAAACAAGGAATTTATCGATTTAGCTTTGTTCAAAATTGACAGTTTGATGAGAGTTTAGCTTATCTAAATGTAGTACAGTTTTAGAGGCATCTTTGCTTCTGTTATACATTGGTTCAAATTTCGCACCGTATAACACCTCTTTGAAGGTGTAAGAAGTTCTTGCAGCAACAGTATTACTGTACATATCATCAAAGGTTTTAATGAACACCAGAATTTCTCCATGAATAGAGGCGAAGTCTTCTTTGGTGAATTTATACAGCGGACTTTTGTCGGTTATAGGGTGTACTAATGTCCAGCTTAATGTAAGTGCATTTATTTTGTGTAGCTCTAAGTCTAATGAATAGAACTTATTTGTCATTACACCATTTTCTTCAATACTCATTCCTAAAGTAATTTTTGCTTCAGCATCGGTGAAATTTGTATTTTTAAAAGGAACAAGACGAATCATTAAAGCCTTGTCATTTTGGTAAGGACTAATTAATGCATTGTGAGAGAATTTAAGAAATGCCGTTGGACGGCTAAATCTCCCGAAGAATAAACCAGTTGCAATAGCAAAACTTAGTAATCCTATTAAAGCTTCGGCTGCAGATAAAGAACTTGTTAAAAAACCGGTGGGGCTAATATGTCCGTAACCTACGGTTGTGAAAGTTTGAGCGCTAAAGAAATAAGCTTGTCCAAATTTTGCCCATTCGCTTTGAGAAGCTACTATTCCATCTAGATGCTCAATACCAATACCGAAATAAAGAATGGCAAAAATGAAATTGATAGCAATGTAAAAGGAGAATAGAACAAGCATGAATTTCCAGGTGGGCATATCAATCATTGTGTGATACCAACTAATGCGACGTAATAAGTGCATTCCTGTTTTTTCAACATTAGGAGTTCCATTTTTATTTACAAAGCGTCCCCCGTAACTATTAGAGTTGGTTCCAAAACCAGAGTTTTTGTCGGTTTCTGCCTGTGCGTTTATTTTTTTGAGAATTGACATAGGTGTTATATCGAATAAGTTTTAGATTAAATCAAATTGATTAGACGGATATCTTCTCAAATGTAAGTATAAGTTAGAATACAAAAAAGCCCCAACTATTACTTTATGAGGAAGAATAGTTGGGGCTTTTTTTAATGTTTTTTATTTACAGAAAGTTGCTTTGTTTTTAATGGCGCTTTTACTTCCTAATTCGATTGCTTTAGAGAAATCCTTGCACGCACTTTTTTTATCTTGAATCTGTGTGTATAAGGTGCCTCTGAGGTTGTAGGCAACATAGTCTTTAGGATTCAAATTAATAGCAGAAGTACAATCCTCAATAGCGGCTTTAAAGTTGTTTAACTTGTAGTTTACGTTTGCTCTGCCAGTAAAAGCATCTGCATTCATATTGTCTATTTCGATTGTTTTATTAAAATCGGCTAGTGCACCTTTAGTGTCGTTGAGTTTTAGTTTTGCAACACCTCTGTTTTGGTAAGCCTCGGCAAAGTTGGCTCTCAGCTTAATTGCTTTAGTGTAATCGGCTATTGCGCCTTTTGTATTACCACTTTCGGCTTTTCGTAATGCCTGATCAAAGTAATCAGTTCCAGATTGACACCAGCTTGCAGTTGTAGTAGTAAATAACAGAATAAGTAATAATCGTTTCATATAAAAATAAATTAGTAGGTTTTAAAATGTTTAACGTGTTTTGGGATTGTTTATTTTATGACAATAGTAGGATTATTGTATTTTGACTTTTAGTATATAACTTTATAAAGAAAAAGCGAAATACTAAAAAAATAATATTTCGCTTTTCATTGTAACCACGGTAAGATTTAAACCTGTATGCTCTTGCGAGCATCATCTTTTCAATATGAAAAGTCAATAATTCTCTACGTGGCTAAAAAAAAGGTCAAGTAAATTAATTACTCGACCTTTTGTGACCCGACTGGGGCTCGAACCCAGGACCCCATCATTAAAAGTGATGTGCTCTACCAACTGAGCTATCGAGTCATTCTTTTTCTATTCTGACTATCGTGGGATTTGCACCCACACGCTTTTCTGAGTATTACTCCTCAAGATGATTAGTCTGTCATCTCTCTGCGTGGTAAAAAATAAGTAAAATAATTACTTAACCTTTTGTGACCCGACTGGGGCTCGAACCCAGGACCCCATCATTAAAAGTGATGTGCTCTACCAACTGAGCTATCGAGTCATTCTTTTTTATTCTGACTATCGTGGGATTTGCGCCCACACGCTTTTCTGAGTATTACTCCTCAAGATGACTAGTCTATCATCTCTCTGCGTGGTAAATAAAGTTAAGTAAATAATTACCTGACTTTTTGTGACCCGACTGGGGCTCGAACCCAGGACCCCATCATTAAAAGTGATGTGCTCTACCAACTGAGCTATCGAGTCTATAATTTCTTTATTGTGTCGTGACCACGGTGGGATTTGAACCCACACGCCCTTTCGAGCACCACCCCCTCAAGATGGCAAGTCTACCGTTTCTCCACGTGGCCAAAAAAAAAGGTCAAGTAAGTTAATACTCGACCATTTGTGACCCGACTGGGGCTCGAACCCAGGACCCCATCATTAAAAGTGATGTGCTCTACCAACTGAGCTATCGAGTCTTGCTATCAAGGAAAGTATTTTTTTTAATCACAAATTTTGTGACCCGACTGGGGCTCGAACCCAGGACCCCATCATTAAAAGTGATGTGCTCTACCAACTGAGCTATCGAGTCATATTCTTTCCTTGAATGCGGGTGCAAATATAAGGAGTTATTATTGAAGTTTCCAAGCATTTTTATTATAAATTTGTCTTTTTTTTAGAAAAATTTCCAACGTCTTAGTTTATAAGCTTTTATTAGTATGAAAAAAATAGTGTTATTAGGGTATATGGGTTGCGGCAAGTCAACAATTGCTCAAAAATTGTCAAAAACCACAGAAATTCCTTTTCTAGATTTAGATAAATGCATCGAAAATAAGGTTAATTTAACCATAAATGAGATTTTTGATAAGAATGGAGAGATATATTTTAGAAAATTAGAGCATGAAATGTTCCGAGAATTGCTTCAATCACCCGAAGAAATGATTATAGGTTTAGGAGGAGGGACTCCGTGTTATGCTAATAACCATGAATTATTGAATAAAGATGGAGTAGATTCTATTTATTTAAAAGCGTCTATCGATACATTATATGGACGTTTACTTCATAATAAAAGTAAACGCCCACTTATTGCTGATAAAAATGAAGAAGAGATGAGAGAGTTTATAGCTACGCATCTTTTCGAAAGAAGTTTTTACTACAACCAGGCAAAGTATAAGGTAAGCGTAGATGAGAGGACTATTGATGAAACGGTTTCGGATATACTTGAGATTCTAGCTTAAGAAAGCATAATCATTATTATTGTCATCAAATACAACTTGTACGTGCTCTAATAAAGAAGTCGAAAGAGATATTCCTTTAAAATCTGCTTTTACGGGATATTTCTTGTGATTTCTATCGACTAGAACGGCAGTTTTGAATTTCTTTAAAGGAACATCTAGAAAATGACGAACGGCATATATTAAAGTAGTGCCAGAATTCAATACATCATCTACAAGTACTAAGCCTTTGTTGGCGTATTGTTCTTTGGTTAGAGAAGTACTTATAGGAGATTCAGGTTTCTGTTTGTTTATCTGTACTTCACAAAGAGATACTTTAATAGGGGAGATGGCTTCTAGGGCTACTGCTACTTTTTTAGCGAAGATGAAGCCGTTGGCTGCAATACCTGCAATTACGATTTCTTCATCATCTACAAAGGTTTCGTATATCTGGTAGGCAATTCGTTTTATTTTATGTTCAATCTCTTGATTTGTTAAGATGATGTTTTTGCTCATTGTAGTTGTTTTTTAAATAATGTAAAGTGTGTAAGATATGAAATCTGGTTAGAATGTTATTCGGTCTCGCCCTCGTTATCTGAAATGTCATTTCCGAATTCGTCAATATCCCTACGATCCTTTTTAGTAGGTCTACCAGTTCCGTTTTTTCGATAATGTTCTTTGGATAGTTTTAATAGTTCCAAATGAGCATATGCTTCAGCGGGAGTTTCGTTTTTTCTATATATATCGACAAGTTTTGCGCCAACTCTATTCTCAGGAATATCAAGGACGGTTATAATTTGAGTAATCTGGTCTTTACGAAACGTAATTTTGTCAGTCGGAAAAACTTCTTTAGAGGGTTTTGCAACTTGGCCGTTCACTGTAATATGGTTCTTCTTGCATGCCTCAGTGACCATATTTCGGGTCTTGTAGTAACGCACACACCATAAGTATTTATCTATTCGCATAAATTTTCTAAATTCAGAGTTAAATTCTTTACAAAAATAAATCAATATTGTATCTTGCGCACCTAAAAATCAACATTAATGAATAAATTTAAGTATTATTTTATTTTAACATTTGCAACACTGGCTATATTCTCATGTTCAAAAAGTGATTCTGCAGACGTAGAGCCCTTAAGGGATTTTCAAGTACAGTATGATGCGGATATTGCTGTTATTGAGGATTATTTAAAAACTAATACTATTACGATAACCGAAGCGGCTGGTAAACCAGAGGATCAGGATGTGAAAATTAAGCTAATTACAAAGCCAAATGAGGAGAAATCTATCTGGTTTTATTTGAATAGTCCTACGTTTCCAACTTTAAAAGTTAAGACGGTAAATTTGCATAATGTAGATTATAAATTATATTATTTGGTGTTGCGTGAAGGAACTGGTGAGTCGCCAAGTAATGTAGATGGGGTTTTGTCATCTTATAATGGTACATATTTGTTTAGAAAAGCTGGTGCAACAACTACAGATCCTTCGGTTGTTACGGCTACTCAGTTTGAGGAAATAGTATTTCCGCAAACTTTTTATGACTTGTATCAAATGGTTAAAGGTTGGGGGGAAACCTTTCCAGAATTTAAAGTTGGTACTTCAGATCCTGGTAATAATGGTACTATAGTATATAATGATTTTGGAGCAGGAGTAATGTTTTTGCCTTCGGGATTGGGTTATTATGCTGGTGGTAGCGGTTCTATTCCTTCTTATTCTCCTTTGGTTTTTAGTTTTAAGTTATATGCGTTACAGCGTTTGGATCATGATGGGGATGGGGTATTTTCGTATCAAGAGGATAAAGATGGCGATGGTTATGTAAGAGATATGCGTAATACGACAGAATATCCTAATCAGAAACTAGGAGATAATCCAGATGATACAGATAAAGACGGAATTCCTGATTTCTTAGATGTTGATGATGATGGGGATGGTTATACAACTAAATTTGAAACTAAAAGACCAGATACTGTTATAGGGGATAAAACTATAAGTAATGGATATTATCCATTTAATGGTGCGGCTGTAGATGATCCTGCTACGGAATTTATTAATGAAACGCATGGTATACCAGCATATATACCGGCTACGAAAACATTTGATTATACTTCACCAACTAGAATAAGAGTGCATCTTGATAGTACTTATCCTTTAAAGAAGTAAAAAAAAAGATTTGTTAATTCTGGTTTTAAATATTTAAGCGGCTGCTATATATAGTAGCCGCTTTTTTTGTGACCTTATATATAGGAGCGATATTTTAGTATACTATATATAGGAGTAGTTTTTTCAGGAGCTATTTCCTGCTATCCGCTACAATCTTGCCTTTTAAAGAAAAAAGGCCAAGGATTTCTGCTACTATCAGGGCTAGGAGATACAAAACACAACAAAAGCCACATCAAGGAAGAGAATAAAAAGCGACTTTGCGACTTCGCGACTTTGCGCGAAACCTAGCAAAACCCAGCAAAAACAAGGAAAACCCAGAGGAAGAGTCCAAAAAAGCCAGAGAGAAAGAAAAAATCACACCCGTAAACATACTGTTATCAGACTGTTAAAAAATAATCAAAAAATACTCCATAAAAAGTATTGATTAACTGAATAAAGGTGGTAGTTTTGCACCCGCAACAACGACAAACGTTCCTTTAAATACTGACAAGCAAGACGAATCAAATTAGAAATAAAATTCTAAAAAAAAAAGATTTCGAAAAGCTTGTGAGAATGGAAAACGGATGTTACATTTGCACCCCGCTAAATAACGGAAAGTTCCTTGAAAGATTGATAAGAAAGAAGAAAACGGA